>NZ_JADBTB010000103.1:0-7512 GCF_020246405.1 Microcystis sp. M083S1 | reverse complement strand
TTGACTTGTTTTAGTTTTTCTATTAAGCTCAACATATATTTGAAAGGTTGGCGGTCACTCCTCATTTTACCTGATAGTGATCGCTTTTACTTTTGATATTCTGATGGGAGAATGAAACAGCCCTACCCTTATCAAGGGGGGCAGGGGGGATCGAACCTAAAATCCATTTCTAATTTAATTATAACCAGCTACTTAGCTTCACGATCAGTGATTATTGTTTACCGATGACTGAAAAATCTCCCCAACCTCCCACTTAAAAAGGGAAAGAGCTATGCTCCTCCCCTTTTTTTAATAATTTATTCAAGACGATTGTAGATGCACACCAATCGAGGCTGAAATTACATTAAGCCTAATTGAGCAAGGATGCCTTTGTGGGTTAAGTATTCCGTAGCTACGCCAATAACGAAACCGAGCATGGCTAAACGACCATTCCAGTTTTCAGCGAAAGCGGTGAAGCCGAGTTTGTTTTCTTGCTTATCCATGGTGAATTGCCTTCCTATAATAAAATTGCATTTGATTCAAGTGCTTGATATTAAATGTAACATAACTTCCCAGACTATGCAACATTTGTTTACATAAATTTTATTAATGTTGACCATAAACTTTTATGGTGGCAGGGTCAAGGGTTGGCAATGGCGGCCGAAAATCAAGCCTGATCTTAGTTCTAGGGCTAAATAACGGTTTTCCCATCCCTGACCGAAAAAGATTACAATCAAGCGAAAGGTCAAGAATCGATCGCCATCGAGCGAGGAGTGAATATGCGTGCCTTACTGATTTATCCCGTTTTTCCGCCGACTTTCTGGTCCTATAACAAAATTCTGGAATTAGTCGATCGCAAAGTCTTACTTCCTCCCCTGGGTATGGTGACGGTGGCGGCGATTTTACCGCAGGAATGGGAATTTAAACTGGTCGATCGCAATATTCGGGCGGTGACAGAAGCAGAATGGGAATGGGCTGAAATAGTGATTCTTTCCGGCATGATTGTGCAACGTCAAGATTTAATCGAACAAATTCACGAAGCCAAACAACGGGGTAAACTGGTGGCTGTGGGTGGTCCCTATCCCACTTCTATCCCCCATGAAGTGGCCGAGGCCGATTTTCTGATTCTCGATGAGGGAGAAATCACCATCCCGATGTTTGTGGAAGCATTGGCAAGAGGAGAAACCAAAGGTGTTTTCCGCACCACAGAAAAACCCGATGTGACAATTACCCCGATCCCACGCTACGATCTGCTCGATTTTGAAGCTTATGATTCCATGTCGGTGCAGTTTTCGCGGGGCTGTCCCTTCCAGTGCGAATTTTGCGATATTATCGTTCTCTATGGTCGTAAACCCCGCACCAAAACCCCCGCACAATTATTAAAAGAATTAGATTATCTCTACGAATTAGGTTGGCGTCGGGGCGTGTTCATGGTGGATGATAATTTTATCGGCAACAAGCGCAACGTTAAATTACTCCTCAAAGAATTAAAGGTTTGGCAAGAAGAACACCAGTATCCTTTCCGGTTTAACACGGAAGCATCGGTGGATTTAGCCGCCGATCCCGAATTAATGGAAATGATGGTCGATTGTTACTTTGATGCCGTCTTTTTAGGCATTGAAACCCCCGACGAAGAAAGTTTACAATTAACCAAAAAATTCCAAAATACCCGTAGTTCCTTAACCGAGACGGTAGATAAGATTATTAAAGCTGGATTGCGCCCTATGGCGGGATTTATCATCGGTTTTGATGGCGAGAAAAAAGGAGCGGCCGATCGCATTATTAATTTTGTCGAAGAAGCGGCCATTCCCACGGCTCTCTTCGGAATGTTACAAGCTTTACCCAATACCGCCCTATGGACTCGCTTGGAAAAAGAAGGACGACTACGATTAACGGGGAAACAGGACATTAACCAAAGTACCCTAATGAATTTCGTTCCCACCCGGCCGATCGAAGATATTGCCACAGAATATATTGAAGCCTTCTGGAAATTGTACGATCCGGAGGTATTTCTCGATCGCACCTATCGCTGTTTCCTGAAATTAGGCGCACCTAAAGCGAAACCTGCCTTTAAACTGCCTCGCCGGGCCGATCTCTATGCCCTAGCGGTAATTATCTGGCGACAGGGCTTTAAACGTTCCACTCGCTGGAAATTCTGGCAGAATTTATTCGGTATTTTGCGTCATAATCCCGCCAATGCCGAACACTATATCACTGTCTGCGCCCACAACGAGCATTTCCTTGAATACCGTCAGATTGTCCGGGATGAAATTACGGCACAATTAGCCGAATTCCAACGCCAAGAGGCATTAATGGCGGAAAAAACCGTCATAGCTGCCTAATTATTCCGAGGATGGGTTTATTTACCCATCCTTAACCCCATTTATCGATTTTCCAGTTCACAAGCCCCAATACTAACCCATTGACTAGAACCATCAGACCAGTATTCTTTTTTCCAGATCGGGGCATTATGCTTGAGAGTATCAATAGCATAACGACAGGCTGCGAAAGCTTCCCCCCGATGGGGACAACCCACCGCTACTAAAACGCTAATTTCACCGATTTTTAGCTTACCGGTGCGATGGTGAATGACAACTCGATTAGTATCGGGCCAGGTTTGCCGAATTTGCCGAGCAATTTGCCGGAAAACCTCCATCGCCATGGGTTCGTAGGCCTGATAATCAAGATAAATAACTGGTTTACCGTCGGTTTGCTCCCGTACAGTACCACTCATTAGTACAATAGCCCCATTAGCCCCATCATCGGCTAATTGATATACTTCCTGCAAAGATAAGGGAGCAAAACTGATGCGAAAACTATCTTGAGTCATGGATGAGGTGATGGGGGTGTGGGGTGTGGGGTGTGGGGTGTGGGGAGAAGGGAGAAACAATCCATGACTTGGGAGTTAATCGTACTATTAAAAACGGATTTAGTATTATTTGTAGGAGTTTTGCTAGGCAAGGTTTTGAAGACTATATTTCTAGAAAATTATCCCTATTCTTCTCCCTTCCACACAAAAACGAGAAGAGCCTCAAATCCGATAACTGATCACTGCTCACTGAAAACTCAAATCTGATAACTGCTCACTGATAACTGATAACTGATAACTGATTCCAGGCTGACAGCTATATTAATCCACAGCGCGACGAATTTGCAGACAACACCATTCTTGACGTTTCCACAGGGCAGCCACTGTCCAGCCTTGGCGTTCTAAAATATCTGTAACTGCTTGTGCTTGGGTAACAAGGATGCCGCTTAAAATTCCCCAAGTGGTGGGTTTTGCCAGACGGGTGATTTCCGGCATTAAAGCGATAATTGTCTCGGCTAAAATATTACAAACGATGCCATCGACACCATCGGGCATTAATTCCAATAACTCCCCGACACTACCGTGATTAATAGCTAAATTTTCGGGGTTAATCCCGTTGAGATGGCGATTACTGCGCGTCGCACTCACCGCCAGCGGGTCTGTATCCACAGCATAAACTTTTTTGGCCCCTAATAAAATCGCCCCGATCGCCAGTATGCCGGAACCACAACCGATATCGGCGATAATTTTATTCTCTGGATGGCTACTTAAACGCATTTCTAGGGATTCTAGACATAATTGGGTGGTGGGGTGCGTTCCCGTGCCGAAAGCGGAACCGGGGTCAATTTTAATCACCAATCTCTCGTTATTTTCCGGGGGATTTAACCAAGCAGGACAGATCAAAAAGCGATCGCCGATCTCGCTGATCTGCCAATGTTGTTTCCAACTGCTGGCCCAGTCTTCCTCGTCCATTAACTGCCAATGGCTGACAGGTTCGGGAAAACCTAAAATCAAAGCATCTTGCTTTAACCAGAGGCTTAGTGCCTCTAAATCAGGCAATTGCGCTTTAATTTCTGGTATATAGGCCTTAATCTCTAAAGAGGATTGTTTTTTAGCGGTGGCCGTTCCCGAACAGCCAAAATCTTCCAGTCTCCAGAAAACCGTTTCTTCGAGACTAGGTTCGCACAAAACCGTAATTTCCCACCAACTATTAGACATATATCAGTTATCAGTGATTAGGTATCAGTTATCAGATTTGGGTTTTCAGTCAAAAGTATTAAGTGGCAAGTTCCGAGCTTTCCTTTCACTGATTACTGATTAAGCTAAGACGCATTTAAACCGCTTATTCTTAGATTAGCCCCCCTTGCCCCCCGACCCCCCCGATGTCGGTAGTAGGGTTGATTCATGAATCAACCCTACCTTGAATCAACCCTAGGGGGGTGGGGGGTTGCCTCTTGCCTTCAGAAGCTGATAACTGATTTAATCTAGAGTTTTACCGTGTAAGCATCGCGGATACCGGGGACTTTAGTAATTTCCGAGAGAAGACCTTCCGGTAGAGGATCATCAAGACTCAGGGCCATAACCGCGTCACCGCGAATAATTTTGCGTCCTACCTGCATACTGGCGATATTGACATTAAAACTGCCTAAAAGTGCGCCAATTTTGCCGATAATACCGGGCATATCTTGGTGAAGGGTGAATAACATATGATTACTCGGAGGCACGTTAATGGGGAACTCATCGAGGTCAGTAATGCGGATTTCTCCCGTACTTAACAGCGCTCCGGTGACGGAATGGGTCCCCATGGAACCATTGGCTTCCAAATGAATCGATCCCGAATAGTCGCGGGTGGAAGCATCCCGGGTTTCGATTACCCGGATACCGCGTTCCTTAGCTTCGATCGCCGCATTAACATAGTTTACCCGTTCCCGGAGGGCTTGGGAAAGTAAACCCTTAATTGCCGCTATCACCAGGGGTTGACTGTCTTTAGTGGCCAATTCTCCCTGTAAACGGACATTTAACGAGTCACAGCGACCTCCTGCTAACTGGCTAACGAGATTACCCATAGTTTCCGCTAATTGCAGGTAAGGGCGCAGTTTTTCCATAACATCGGGAGTTAGTCCGGGGATATTAACGGCCGAACGCGCTGGCAAACCGAGGAGGACATCGCGAATTTGTTCGGCCACATCAATAGCCACATTAACCTGTGCTTCCGTAGTCGATGCGCCTAGGTGGGGAGTGAGGATGACGTTAGATAATTCTCTTAATCTAGATTCGCCTAAAGGTTCCTGTTCAAATACATCCAAGGCTGCCCCGGCGATTCTACCGGATTCGAGGGCTTCAATTAAAGCCAACTCGTCGATAATGCCGCCGCGGGAACAGTTAATGATGCGGACAGTGGGTTTCATCTTAGCGATGGTTTCCCGACCGATGAGATGCTGGGTTTCGGGAGTTTTCGGGACGTGGAGGGTGATAAAATCGGACTCGGCAAAGAGTAGTTCCAAATCCACTAGGGTGCAACCGAGTTGATCGGCGCGTTCTTTGGAAATAAAGGGATCGTAGGCGAGAATTTTCATGCCTAGGGATCTAGCAACGGCGGCGACGTGGGAACCAATTTTCCCTAAACCGACGACTCCTAGGTTCTTTTTATAAACTTCTGTGCCGATAAAGCGATTTCTTTCCCATTTATTCGCTTTTACCGACTGATTGGCATCGGGAATATGACGGGAGAGGGATAACATCATGGCCAAGGCGTGTTCGGCAGCGGCGATCGTGTTACCTTCGGGAGAGTTAACGACAATAATCCCCTGACGGGTGGCCGCGGGAACATCGATATTATCGACTCCTACCCCTGCGCGGCCGATAATTTGTAGTTTGCTGCCCGCTTCGACGATTTCCTTAGTGACGCGGGTACTGGAACGGAGCATCAGTGCGTCGTATTCGGGGATAATTTGAATGATTTCCTCGGCGGATAGTCCTGTTTTCACGTCCACTTGGGCAACCTGTGACAGAATTTCTACTCCTACCGGATCGATCGAATCGGATACCAGAACTTTGGCCATAATCTTTATAACGTGCTTTATTCAGTCTACGGGCAAATGCTAGACCAATATTCGGGTCTAGCCGCAATAGCCCATTTTAGAAGCAAAGGGTGCAGTCTATGGCAAAATTAGCGAAAAGATTTTAGGTTGTCCTTCTCATGGTCGTCCATGGTGTCGATGTCAGCCTCTTGCCGTTGTAACTGAGATATGGCCAATTTAATCACGGTGGCGATCGAGTTTTCCGCTTCTTTTTCTAAGGCTTTTTCTAGGGCTGCTATTGCTTCTGTATCCTTCGGCTCCCCTGCAACTCCACTATCTGGGTTATCCTGATACCCTTGGTGCAGATTTTATCCCCTACATTCTGGGCGATCGCTTTTTAATTCCCCCAGATTTGGCGGAATATTACAGGGAAACTTTAGTGGAATTACCCCACGTTTTTGTTACTACTCCTTTGTCTTTTTCTGAACCACCGCCATCGCGGTCGGAACTGGGATTACCAGATGAGGGATTTGTCTATGCTTGTTTTAATCGCACTGATAAATGGTCGCCTGAACTCTTTGCTTGCTGGCTGGAGATTTTGCAAGCTGTACCCAACGCTGTGCTGTGGTTGGCGGAGTCTTCTGAGGATATTTCCCAAACCCTGCGAGCAAAAGCGAAAACCGCAGGCGTTGACCCAGAGCGTCTTGTCTTTTTAGTTCAGCGTTCCCCATGGGAATTCATCTCTGTGTGTCGGCAGGCAGATTTGTTTTTAGACACGTTTCTGTATAATGGCGGAGCGACTTCTGTTTGCGCCATTCAAGCTGGCGTTCCTTTACTGACTTGTCCTGGAGATACTTTTGCTTCGCGAATGGGGATGAGTATTTGCCACGCTGCTGGTTTAGAATCTTTTGTCTGTGAAAGTAGGGAATCCTATCAAGTCCAAGCAATTTATTGGGGGACCCACTGGGAGGAACTGCGCCAATTCACTCAGCAATGGCAGCAAAAACAGGGAGATTTACCACTATTTCAACCGGCTACCTGGATTAAAGCAATGGAAACTCAGTTAATGAATCTTTGGCAAAACCAAATAAGGAACTGTATTTAGGGTTTGCTGAATAAGTTTTTCGTGGGGGTAGGGTGTGGGATGTGGGGTGTAGGGTTTTACCGATTTTCATCTGGTCAATTACCTAAGTAGCTGGTTATATAGTCATTTCAATTAAGATTGAGAATATTAATGCCAGAGTTCATAAGGGTTTAACTGGTCTAGAGTGTATTTGCCTTTAATCCCCCCTTGATCCCCCCTTGATAAGCTGTCCTTTAGTCACATCTTTCTTAACATTTCAAACCTTTGTCGCACATGGCTTTCAAGACTCGGTTAACAATCTGTAATATTCCTTGTTGACACCCTTACTGACAAAGAAAAAACTGAAATCAAGTCAGGATAAGGGTTGGAGTGCTTACTGAAAAAATTGTTAAGAAAGATCCCTATAAGGGATAGCTTGATAAGGGGGGTGCCGATAGGCGGGGGGATCTGAAAGTTTTTAATACCTATCTACTTAGGGCTTGCTGAATAAATCTAAAAACCTTGCTGGATAAGACTTTTAGCCTTTTTTGAAATCCAAAAGTACCAGATATGGGAGTGATCAGGGGGAAATTCAGCTACTTTTTCCCTGAAAATTAGGTAATTGACCCCCTCAAAATCGG
>NZ_JADBTB010000102.1:0-5642 GCF_020246405.1 Microcystis sp. M083S1 | reverse complement strand
TTTTGGGGCAACTTTGGGTGTACTATCACGTCAAAAGCCTGAAGACTCGTGAAATGAAATTCGCCATCCCATTGAATTTTACCCCGTATTATGGGAACTAACTCCCAAAAGCCTTGCTACAGGGCAAATTTAGAATTGCTGCCCTATGTATTTATTTCTATTTGCTCACAACCCACCAATGAGCAATTATATCTATTCCTAAATGGGGTGTACCCCCAGAAAGTTTCTGTATAGTATGTGGTTACGCACTGTAGTTAACTAAAACTTTGGAGGATAGATTATGGCTGTTGCTGGAAACTGGACGTTGTTTTACGATTGGGGCTGCGATGGCAGTTACAGTAAGACTACTATGACCGTCAATGCCAGTGGGACTTGGACCAATGGTGAGGGTGCTAGTGGCCTATGGGTCCAGGTTGCGGGAATGTTTATGTTTACTTTCAACAACGGTGAGACGACGTATGCTGGTAACCTCGCGAGCAAATCCATTACCGGCATCTCGACTACTTTCACTGGCTTAAAAGGTTGCTTCTATATGCTGCAGGCTGGCGTGCCGACCACGTTCGCAGCCGAACGTGTTGCTGATAAGCTTAACGCTCAAGGCAAGTAAAGCAATCATCTGACCGGGCATGTTGGACAACTATAAAGCTGTTGCCTGACAATTTCAGCGAAGATACCGGCCTAACTTTGCGCTCCACCCGACCCGCGCCCGCAAGCTGTTTCGTGTTCTCGATTCCCTGATAGGCGCGGGCGGGTGAGCTTCTGCGTTATTGCGATCGCTATTGCCGTAGGGGGTGTTCCCTAATGCAAGTCATACTGCTCCAGCACTCGATTTTGGGGGACGCACCCTGCACATTCCCTCCCCAGATAGCGGTCGCCGAAGGTTGAATAATTGTAAGTTTTTGTTAAGGGGTGTGGTCAGATATAGGAATCGTCGCCATAACCCCAGAAAACTCCTGTTATTTTAGCTTATTGTCAGGAATTTAGTTAAACAAGGTTTTTGGCAGTCGTAAAAGGGAGGGAACAAGGCTTGCTGTGTCTAAAACTGAGAATTGCTGCTTTTTAAACTATCCCTTTTTTGCCTCTTCCAGGTCATGATAATGCTGATAAGCGCCGATTTCGGGGTTAAAAGGGGCGATTTCTTCATTTACAGTTAATCCCAAACCTTCTAACATTGCTTGTAGGACAGAATCGGGGGCCAGACGGAGATAATCAGGATTAATTTCTAGGGCTACATGACGATTACCGAGGTGATAGGCTGCTTTGAGGAGTAAATCGGTTGAAGGGGCGGTAATAGTGATAACTGGTTCGGGTTTAGCGATAATTTGAATAATTTCGCCGTTTTCTCCCCGCAGGAAATCGCGATCCTGTAGAATGGTGCCGCGGGGTAAACGAAAACAGAGGGAAAAACCTTCGGGACTGTCGAGACGATAACGGCTGCGGGTGCGTTCTTCGGCCGTAAGTAGGAGGCTAAAAACCACCGTTTCTGGGGGAGGTGGACTAGCGGTATGACGGGGGGGTAAGCGCTCGGTAAAAGTTAACATGGTAGTGGTCAATGGGAAAAAATATTCTTAATTGTAGCCCTGACTCCAGCTTGACCGGAAAAACTGAGGAACTTTTTCTATTTATTCTCCCGTTGCAGACGAATCATCTCATTTTGCACCCGTCGTCTCAAGTTATCATCGCTGCGAATCCGGTTAGTAATGGCGTTAAACTGAGCGGCAGTCAGACCACTATCTTGGACAATCTTTTTTGAGTTATTACAATAATCTACGGCAATTCTTTGGGCATTAGCTGGAAGATTATTAAAGCTTTCCCGTTGGTTACAGGTAATTGCCGGGGGACTTTTCCCTAAAATTTGCGAAATTGCCTGATAAGCTTGTTTTCTTTGGGTTTCGATCAACAAAACTGCGGTTGCATAACGTTTAATTTGGTCAGCAGTAAAATCTTGAGTATAAGCGGAAGACCGGAAACTAACTATCTCCGTAGTCCAAGAAAATTCGGGGATCAGACCGCCAAGAATGGCGATTACTGCCAAAAAAGTCACGATAAAAGAACGTCTTAAGCTTTGACCTAGATCGGCTAGGGGATAGCAGTAAATCACCATGCGAGTTTGTCGCTGAATAGATAATGATAGCAAACTTTCCAGTTAAATCCTGCTTTTTTGAATATTTTTAACGATCATAAGTTCCAATTCTAGCGAATATCTCCTGGGACTGAACCTTAATTTTTGGGCAGAAATTGCTTTGGTAAACTTTTTTAACGTTTTTGGGGGCAAAATTAGTCAAAAATCTTGGAGAGAACCAATGAACGATTTTTGGGAAGTTAGGATGCCTATCGCTTTTAGAGAATATTTATCGGCAATTTAGCAAGCTAATCTCTTTTTATTAGCTTATATCGCTGTTAATCTCTCGCTTATTCCCCTTTGTCTCTCCTCTTGGTGGGTAATCGGGGGGAAATCTAGATAAATTAAAGGTTTCAGCGATTCCGATCGAGACAATTCCCGCTTAGAATAATGCAGTGGAATATATAGCCAATGAGGATTTGAGGCATTATTTAGTGATCTCGATCCTGGCGAGTCCTCAACAGGGGAACCATAATAAACTACTGACAACCACCCTAAACTCAGAAAAACCGCAAAAAAAGGAGTTAGCGCATGAATAAAGGTGAATTAATCGATCAAATCGCTCTCAAAGCCTCTGTGACCAAAAAACAAGCAGATGCTGTTCTCACTGCCGCCATCGAAACCATTATCGAAGCGGTTTCTGAGGGGGACAAAGTAACCCTAGTAGGATTCGGTTCCTTCGAGGCCCGGGAACGTCAGGCCAGGGAGGGACGCAACCCGAAAACCGGCGATAAGATGGATATTCCGGCCACTCGCGTCCCGGCTTTCTCGGCGGGTAAACTGTTTAAAGACAGAGTGGCCCCGCATAAGGAATAATTACTGTTGAGTTTCGTTCTCGCGTAGCGAGCGCAAAGCGTTCGCTGTAAGTCTTTTGCTTAGACCTAAACATGGTGGTAATCTTGACTGGGCGGCCGCCATT
The DNA here is from genome assembly GCF_020246405.1 of Microcystis sp. M083S1. Classification (NCBI taxonomy): domain Bacteria; kingdom Bacillati; phylum Cyanobacteriota; class Cyanophyceae; order Chroococcales; family Microcystaceae; genus Microcystis; species Microcystis sp. M083S1. The sequence goes on along the minus strand of NZ_JADBTB010000102.1, from coordinate 2,601 downwards.
GCCGGCTGTCCGGTTTCCTCTATTCTCGATTTTTCTGCCAGTATCAACCCCCTCGGTCCGCCAGAAAGCGCCCTAACCGCTATTAAAAGCCATTTAACCAGTCTGACTCGTTATCCTGACCCAGGGTATTGGCAGTTGCGCTCTGCCCTCGGCCAATGGCACAATATAGGGCCAGATTGGATTCTCCCCGGCAATGGTGCGGCTGAGTTATTAACCTGGGCCGGTCGGGAATTGGCCTCATTTGATAGTGTTTATGTACTAACACCCGCTTTTAACGATTACGAACGGGCCTTAAAAAGTTTTGGTGGAAAAATCTGCCAACATTCCCTAGATTTAACCAGTTTAAAGCCGGTTAATCCCGAAAAACAAGGCTTATTACTCAATAATCCCCACAATCCCACGGGGAAACTCTGGACGGTGGCGGCCATTCGTCCCTATCTATCGCAATTTGGTTTGGTGGTAGTGGATGAGGCTTTTATGGATTTTTTACCCCCGCCACAACAGGAGAGTTTAATATCTCTCTTGCCGGAATATCCCAATCTCGTGATTTTGCGTTCCCTAACTAAATTTTACAGTCTCCCCGGTTTACGTCTAGGATATGTCCTCGCCCATCCCGATCGCCTGTTACAATGGCAAAAATGGCGCGATCCTTGGTCGGTGAATAATTTGGCTGTGGTTGCCGCTATTGCGGGAATTGAAGATAGGGATTTTCAAAAACAAACTTGGGACTGGTTAACGGCGGCCCGCGAGGATTTATGGCAGGGATTAGCTAATTTTCCGCAATTACAGCCCCAAACCAGTGCCGCTAACTTCCTCTTAGTACAATCTCAATCTTCCTGTTTACCCCTACAGGAAGCTTTATTAAAATATCATCGAATTTTCATCCGCGATTGTCTCAGTTTCCCCGAATTGGGTAGCAATTATTTTCGGGTAGCTGTCCGTTTACCGGCAGAAAATCAACGATTATTATCGGCTTTAGAGAGTGTTTTAGCTGCGTCTGATATTAACCACAAAAAAGCTCCCGCCAACTAGACGGGAGCCTCTACCATCGAACTAAGGGAAATTAGTCGAGGTCGGGCATTGCCAATGCGGGTTCAGTCTCGCGGTCAATTCCTTTCTCGAAACCGGCGGCGGCGGCGCGAGCGCGTCCAGCGTGCCAGAGGTGTCCAATCAGGAAGAAGAAAGCGAGGGTGAAGTGAGAGGTAGCCAACCAAGCGCGAGGAGACACATAGTTAAACGAGTTAACGTCAGTGATAACCCCACCCACAGAGTTCAAGGAACCTAAAGGAGCGTGGGTCATGTATTCAGCCGCGCGGCGGACTTGCCAGGGTTGTACGTCATTTCTGATTTTGTCGAGGTCTAAACCGTTAGGACCACGGAGGGGTTCTAACCAGGGACCGCGGAAATCCCAGAAACGCATGGTTTCACCACCGAAGATGATTTCGCCAGTGGGAGAGCGCATCAGGTACTTACCTAGACCGGTGGGGCCTTGGGCAGAAGCGACGTTAGCGCCTAAGCGTTGGTCACGGACCAAGAAGGTGAAAGCTTGAGCTTGAGAAGCTTCCATACCGGTCGGACCGTAGAATTCACTGGGATAGGCGGTGTTGTTAAACCAAACGTAAACGGCGGCGATAAAGCCCATCATGGAAAGAGCGCCCAAGCTGTAGGACAGATAGGCTTCTCCAGACCAGATGAAAGCGCGACGCGCCCAAGCAAAGGGTTTGGTGAGAATGTGCCAGATACCGCCAGCGATACAGATTAAGCCAATCCAGATGTGACCGCCGATGATATCTTCCATGTTGTTGACGCTGATAATCCAGCCTTCGCCACCGAAGGGAGCTTTGGTCAGATAACCAAAGATAACTGCGGGGTTGAGGGTAGGATTGGTGATGATGCGGACATCACCGCCACCGGGGGCCCAGGTATCATAGACACCGCCAAAGAACATGGCTTTAAATACCAACAACAGCGCACCACCACCCAAGAGAATCAGGTGATAACCGATGATGTTGGTCATTTGGTTTTTATCTTTCCAGTCGTAACCGAAGAAATTAGAGTATTCCTCTAGGGTTTCCGGTCCGCGGATAGCGTGGTAGATACCACCAAAACCGAGTACAGCCGAAGAAATTAAGTGCAGAACACCAGCGACGAAGTAGGGGAAGGTATCGACTACTTCACCACCAGGACCGACCCCAAAACCGAGGGTAGCTAAGTGGGGAAGCAGGATTAAACCCTGTTCGTACATCGGTTTTTCGGGGATAAAGTGGGCGGTTTCAAACAGGGTCATCGCCCCGGCCCAGAAAACGATTAAACCAGCGTGAGCGACGTGAGCGCCGAGCAGTTTACCGGAGAGGTTGATAAGACGAGCGTTACCAGACCACCAAGCGAAGCCGGTGGAACTTTGGTCACGACCACTAGCGGTAGGGATATTAGAGAGCGTTACCACGCGGGAGAACCTCCTCAGGGAAGATAAAGTTTTCGTGGGGTTGGTCTTGGGGAGCCATCCAAGCTCTCAGACCTTCGTTAAGCAGAATATTTTTAGTGTAGAAGGTTTCAAATTCCGGGTCTTCCGCCGCTCTCAATTCCTGAGAAACGAAGTCA
>NZ_JADBTB010000101.1:0-41734 GCF_020246405.1 Microcystis sp. M083S1 | reverse complement strand
TGTAATTCTTGGGCTGCCCATTTCTCCATTTTTTTGCTTACCTCCACCTTAATTCCTTCTTTCAAAACTATACCTATCAATCGTTTCCCCTTTTTTTAAGTTTCTTCTCTTTTTGTTAAGAAAGATCCGACTAATGGATAGTAAGGGGGGTGTTTGACAACTTAGCATCAAAATCTCTGTTTATTTTAATAATAATAAACGCTGGGGAGATAAAGTAACAGTCCAAGGCAAAGCTTGCTCCTTAATTTCTAACCATTTATCCTTATATAACTCTGCTTGGATATGAAAATCTCTGTCATGGTTGGAGGGTTGATTAAGTTTCAGATAGAGAGTCACCCGATGGGGTCCTTCAATGGCATTAGCCAACCAACAGGGAAAAGTATTAATATCGCTTAAATCTCGACCAAAAATAATTTGATGGGCGCGAATTCCCGTATAGGCTAAATAGTCGGGAATTCCGGGGATGGTGTGTAATTTAACATCCCAATCAATGGCCTCCAATTGTTGATTATTAATGATAATAGCACGGGAAAAATTTTTACAGCCAGTAATTTTTGCCAAACTAACGCTATCTGGTCGCTCAAAAATTTTCTGTTTAGAATTATTAGCAATTGCCCGCCCTTTTTCCATAACTAATAAATTCTCACATATTCGATAAGCTTCATCCATATTATGGGTAACAAAAATTGTCACGCCATCGTAATTACTTAAAGTTTTGATCATCTGACGTTCTAATTGAGCGCGTAGATGGGTATCAAGGGCAGAAAAAGGCTCATCTAATAATAAAGCTTCCGGATGACTAGCTAAAGCGCGAGCGATGGCGACCCGTTGCTGTTGTCCCCCCGATAATTGATGGGGATAACGGTTTTCCATGCCGGGTAACTGCACTAATTCCAATTGGTTGGCAATCTGCTGTTTAATAACTTTTTTAGATAAGTTTTTCGAGAGACCAAAAGCGATATTTTCTGCTACGGTGAGATGGGGAAAAAGGGCATAATTCTGCACCACAAAACCGATACGACGCTGACGACTGGGGAGATTAATTCCCTTTTCGGAATCGAAGAGAATGCGACCATTTAAGACAATACGGCCCCTTGAGGGCGTTTCTACCCCAGCCAGCGATCGCAAAATCAGGCTTTTTCCCGAACCCGAAGCCCCTAATAATCCTAGGGGCTGATTTTGGCAGTTAAAAGTGACCGAGAGGTTAAAACCGGGTAAATATTTCTCTATATCAACAAATAAGCCTATTTTATCCCTATAATGCTGATTTTCAGCTGCTAAAAGGGCAAAATCGCGACCCTCCCAGGGTGGCAGCCAGTCCTCCATCTCGTTAGGTTTGCTTTCTCCCGGTCGTCCTAATTGCTGTTTGCGTTGACTTTGCCAGAGATTAACGGCGATAATCCCCGATAGGGAGATTAACATGATAATAAACACCCATATCCAAGCCTCAGTCATCGCTCCTGCTTCCACAGCGAAGAAAATCGCCATCGGGATAGTTTGAGTTTGCCCCGGAATATTACCCGCTAACATCAAAGTCGCCCCAAATTCCCCCAAAGCGCGGGCAAAAGCTAGGGTTAATCCTGCTAATACTCCGGGGAAGGAGAGGGGCAAAAGTAGGCGCCAGAATATTTTCCCTTCCGATGCCCCTAGGGTGCGGGCAACCTGTAAAAGATTGGCATCCACCTGTTCAAAAGCCCCGAGGGTGGTTTTGTACATCAGGGGAAAAGCCACCACCGTCGCGGTGATGATGGCGGCATACCAAGTAAAAACGATGCGAAAGTTAAATAAGTCTAATAACTGTCCTAATGGTCCGTTTTTGCCGAATAGAAGGAGTAAAATGAAGCCTAGCACCGTCGGGGGCAAGATTAAGGGTGCGACGAAAACTGCCTCGATTAGGGATTTCCACCGTCCACGATAGCCTAACATCCAATAAGCGGCGGCAATACCGAGAAAAAAGATGATTATCAGGGCAATGGTGGCGGTTTTCAGGGATATCCATAGGGGGGAAAAGTCGGGCATTGTTTATCTGGCTATTCCGAAGCCGAATTTTTCAAAAATGTTTTTAGCGGCTGTCCTGGTGAGATATTGGGCGAAAGTCTTGGCAGCTTGCGGGTTTTTGCTGTCTTTAATCACAGCTATGGGATAAATAATCGGAGAATGGAGATTATTGGCAGCCGTAGCCACTACTTTTACCCGGTCGGAAATTTTGGCATCGGTGAGGTAAACAATGCCAGCATCGGCGTTACCAGTTTCTACGGCGGCGAGAACATTACGGACAGAGTTGGCAAAGACCAGTTTTGGTTTTATTTGCTCTAAAATGCCGATATTTTTCAGAACTTCTTCACTGTACTGACCGACGGGAACGCTGCGCGGTTCACCCACGGCAATTCTTTTGACATTACTGTTAGTCAGGGAACGAAAATCGCTGATTTTTAGGGCGGAATTCTTGGGAACGATTAAAACTAGGCGATTAGTGAGCAGGTTTCTTCTGGTAGTTGTATCGATTAAACCAGCTTTTGCTAAAGCGTCCATTTGCTTAGTGGCAGCCGAGAGGAAAACATCGGCCGGCGCACCTTGTGTAATTTGCTGTTGCAAAGCCCCCGACGCACCGAAGTTATAGTTAACTTTAATGTTGCCATGGGCTTTTTCAAACCCCGGCTTGATTTCTTCTAGGGCCTCTTTGAGACTAGCGGCGGCAGAAACTAGAATTGTCTGGGTTTGGGCGGTGGTGATAGTAGATGAAAAAAGGTTTATGCCCGCAGATAATAAGCAACTAAGGGCAATTGAGCCGATAAAAGCCAGAAAATATCGTCTTTTCATCAAGATTGATAGCAAGCGATCGATATTTATATTTCTATCACAACCAATCCACCGCCCAAAATCTGTATCTAGGGTTTGCGGCAAAAAGTTTTTCGTGGGGTGTGGGGAAGTGGGGTGTAGGGTGTGGGGTGTGGGGTGTGGGGAGAATAAATAGAAATAATCTCCTATCTCCTATCTCCTGTACCCTGACTCCTGAATCCTAGAACTTAGGGAATCGTGTGAATTTTGAGGAAATTGGTTCCTTTAGTTTTCTGCATGGGAATTCCCGCCATAATCAGGATTTTATCGCCCGATTGCGCTAGATTTTTCTGAAGCAGAATTGATTCGGTTTGCTTTAACACATCCTCAAAGACGGACACCTGATGATCGAGAAGAATCGGGATCACACCCCAGACTAGGTTGAGACGGTGATAGACTCGTTTATTGGGAGTCATAGCAATGACGGGAACCGAGGGACGTTCCTTAGAAGCCAGTAGCGAAGTGTAGCCAGAGGTGGTAAAAGTGACAATATAACGGAGATTAAGGGTTTGATCGATCGCCACTAAAGCCTCACTGAGAGCGTGAGTTTCATCGGACTGATTGGGGGGAACATTATCAAACTTCACATCCGCTTCCACATCATGGGCGATTTTGGCCAACATAGCCACCGCTTTGACGGGAAAATCTCCCACTGCTGATTCCCCCGATAACATCACCGCATCGGTTCCATCGATAATGGCATTAGCCACATCACTGGCCTCGGCCCGAGTCGGTCGGGGATTGTGAATCATGCTTTCTAACATCTGGGTGGCAGTGATGACGGGAATAGTTTTCATGTTGCAGAGTTTGATAATGCGTTTTTGCAACATGGGGACTTTTTCGGGACTTAACTCTACCCCCAAATCGCCCCGGGCCACCATAATGCCGTCACATTCCTCGATAATTGACTCTAAATTTTCGATCGCTTGCGGTTTTTCAATTTTAGCTATCACTGGCACATCCGCGTGATTTCTCTCGGCTAAAAATGCCTTAATCGCCTTGATATCTTCTCCTTTACGAACAAAACTGAGGGAAACCCAATCAACCCCCTGAGAAAGACCAAATTCTAGGTCTTGTTTGTCTTTTTCGGTCATGGAAGGTAAGCGCAAATTGAGACGGGGTAGATTAACTCCCTTGCGACTTTTGAGAATTCCTCCCTCCAATACTTGACATTTTAGGTCTTTTCCGTTAATTTCAACGATTTTTAGCTCTAATAAGCCATCATCGAGGAGAATTTGCTCACCTAGCTGTGCTTCCTCGGCCAGATAGGGATAATCGATCGAAACCGTGTTCGCTTCTCCCCGATACTCATCCATGGGTACAAGGGTGAGATAATCGCCGTCGTTGATGGTAATGGAACCATTGGGGAGATTACCGACGCGAATTTTCGGCCCTTGTAAATCTTGCAGGAGAGTGATAGGATTGTCTAATTCTTGAGAAATTTGCCGTAAAAGGCTAACAACTCTCGCATGATCTTCGTAGCTACCGTGGGAAAAGTTTAGCCGCGCTACATTCATCCCCGCACCGATCATCTGCTTGAGGACTTCTGGCGAATTACTGGCAGGGCCGATCGTGGCTACGATCTTAGTTCTATGGTTAATAATTGACATGGAACCCTTACTGATCGATCTTGGGACGATTACATGATATTCAATTTAGGTTAACTAAAAGTGAAGCGGAAAACAAATTAAGCTTTTCCACAGAGTTGCAATCGCTCCCGGTCCACTGCTTCACCGTCAGGAGTCAGTGATCAGTGATCAGATTTGAGTTTTCAATACTATTAAGTGGCAAGTTGGGAGCTTTCTTTTCACTGATTACTGTTTACTGGACGGCTACGCCGTGCCTTTGGCAACACAGCAAAAAAGCTCCAGCGCTCCCCTGGAGTCTTAACGAGTAATTTTTTAGATAGTCAACAGCTTATATCGCCCGCATTTCCTTATCTTCCTCCACATCGAGAACTCCAGGCACTGCCTTTAAAGAGGGGATCAGCGATCGAGGGGCTGAACCGGTAATAATGCCGGAAACCGATAAGATATTATCTACTGTCATACCCAGAAATTGTAAATTATTGGCCACTGTCTGAATATCGGCTAAATGCTGTTCATCGATCGTCACGATAATCTGTTCCATGGCTATTAATGAAAGTAAAAAGATGAGCAGGAGTCAGGAGATGGGAGCGGGGAAGTGGGGAGCAGGGGAAGTGGGGAGAATAAATAAAAATAATCTCCTAACTCCTAACTCCTAACTCCTGACTCCTCAATACTGACTGCTAAGGCGCTTGGACCAGTCCACTACCCACATCAACGGTGGGAATGGACAGTCGCAAGGCTTTCGAGGTGAGTAACTGCCAGAGTTGCGCCCCGCGCACTCCCGAAGCTTGAGCGTGGAGAGCAGCAATCCCGGCCACATGAGGGGTAGCCATGCTAGTGCCGTTAAAAACGTCGTAACGTCGGGGCATCGGTACAGAAGAATAGATCGCCACCCCGGGGCCGGCGATATCTACGTTAGCACCTTGGGCAGTACCAGAACCACAGGAAAAAGAGGCTAATCGCAGATTACTATTGATCGCCGCCACGGCCATAATTGAGGGACTATTAGCCGGTTGACCCACAGTACCGGGCCGGTGATTGCCGGCCGCCGCGATAATCAAACAACCATTTTGCAGAGCGCGACGACCGATAGTTTCGTAGGCAGTGGAAGGAGTTGGAACTGTATTGCCCAAGGACATAGAAATCACCGCACAGCGACTGGCGATCGCCCATTCCATGCCGGCGAGAATCCAACTTTGGGAGCCACTGCCAGCATTACTGAGAACTTTGCCCGCATAAATGGTGGCTTCGTAGGCGACCCCGTAGCGGCGACCGTTGACATCTTTAAATCCGCAAGCGGTGCCGATACAGTGAGTGCCGTGACCTTGACCATCCTGCACCGCTTCTCCTGGTACAAAAGACTTACTTTGGATCGATCGCCCAAAAAAGTCGGGATGCTTTAAATCCATACCCGTATCTAGTACAGCCACATTAATGCCGCGACCAGTGCGACCAAGGGAATTGATTACTTTCGTGGCTTTTAATCCCCAAGTGGATTGGGCATCATCGAGAAAGGCTAGGGCTGCGAGATCCTTATCTCCCAGCTCTTTTTTAGCCTTAGACTGTTCATAAAAAAGATGATTGACGGCATCGCGATAACCCTTGAGGTATTCCGAGGATAAACCCTCCTCGATTGCATAGTAAATTCGTTCGGGTTCGATCGCTAAAATTGCCGAACTTTCCCCCGCTATGTTCATGACACCGCTCAAGGCTAAGTCATCCAGGGAAACCACTGCCACCCCCAAAGTCGGAAAGGTTCCCCCTCCCGCCGCATCTAGTTCTGAACTGTCCATGGCCGAATCGGCAAAGTCCCGGGCATCGGGCAAGGCAGATATCCCCGCCACATCTCGCAGGGCGGCGATTCCTTCCGGGGTTGCTCCATCTTGGAAAGTAACAATATATCGCCCCGTGGTTTCTTCATTTGAGGCGGTACTGGGGATGGGAAAACTCGCTTGTCCAGACATAAAAAATACCTCCAAAAAATGGATATTTTAGCTAATACAATCGCGGAAAAATGGCTTAACCACCAGCCTTTTTATCGAAGATTTTTCAATCATCAACCACTGGTCTAACCATCCTTTAATTGTTCAGGATGGTTCGGCAAAAGATGAGTCAGTTAATTACCCACCCTCAAAATGTTCACGGTTTGGGAAACCATTTTCCTAAGTTCACTTCGGTCTCTAAGTGCCGTTATTTCTGGACTCCAGCCCTGGCGGTGTTAAATTTTTTCTAGTAATTCAGGCTCTGGGAAACAACGGAACTAGGTTAGGGAATCTCAATCAATTTTTTTATGTATTTGGGCTTAAACCGATCATATAAGTTTAAAACCCTCACCTTATATTTAATCGCTATTAAGCTGTGTTTTTTTCCTGGGATCAGCCTAACATTACCTCAAGGATTTTGGTTAAAAAATTTACAAATCTTTGAGAATGCTTGGCAGCACGGGGAAACAAAATAATACTTATGTTCTAACGGCAACCCTGAATGATTCAGTCGGAAAACTGGCTTTCACGGTAGGATAAACTAATAACCATCTCCGCTCGTTTAGATTTCGTTATGACCAACACATTAGACGATAAAGCCATAGTCAAGGACTATTTTAACGCCACAGGATTCGATCGCTGGCGCCGGATTTATGGGGATGGCGAAGTTAACAAAGTACAAAAAGATATTCGCATCGGTCATCAACAGACGATCGATACCGTTATCGGTTGGTTAGAAAGTGATGAAAATTTGCCCAATCTCTCAATCTGTGATGCCGGTTGTGGAGTCGGTAGTCTCAGTATTCCCCTCGCTAAAGCGGGCGCAACTATTTTCGCCAGTGATATTTCTGAGAAAATGGTGACAGAAGCCAAGGAAAGAGCAGCCAAAGAGTTAGCAGATACCAGTAAACTCACCTTTGCCGTTCAAGATTTAGAAGCATTAACCGGCCAATATCACACAGTCATCTGTCTTGATGTTCTCATTCACTATCCCACAGAAGAAGCATTAGGAATGATTAAACACCTGGGATCCCTAGCTCAATCCCGTTTAATCCTCAGTTTTGCCCCTAAAACCTGTTTATTAACCATTCTCAAGAAAATTGGTCAATTTTTCCCCGGTCCGAGTAAAACCACTCGCGCTTATCAACACAAGGAAAAAACTATTGTCGCCGCTCTCAACGAAAATGGCTTTAAAATTGAACGGACGAGTATGACTAGCACTCGTTTCTATTTTTCCCGTATCCTCGAAGCTGTCCGCAGTGAATAAAGAATGGCAGTCACCACCAGCAAATTAATCGAGTGGAAACAGCAAAAACGCGCGATTGTCACCCTCACAGCTTGGGATTATCCGATCGCGCGACTGCTCGATCGAGCAGGAATTGATATTATCTTGGTGGGTGATTCCTTAGCTATGACCGCTTTGGGCTATCCTACCACTTTACCGATCACCCTAGAGGCGATGATTCACCATGCAGCGGCCGTGTCTCGCGGGGTAAAACAAGCTTTAGTTGTCTGTGATTTGCCTTTTCTCAGCTATCAGGAAAGTGTCAGTCAGGCAATTCACTCCGCCGGAAGGATGTTAAAGGAAGCGGGAGTGCAAGGGGTAAAATTAGAGGGGGGTTATCCCGCTATGATCGAGACGATTAGCCGTTTAACCGAGATAGGCATCCCTGTTATGGGTCATATCGGATTAACTCCCCAGTCGGTGCATCGCTTAGGATACCGTCAGCAGGGAAAAACCCCATCGGATGCACAAAGACTAATCGAGGAAGCTTTAGCCTTGGAGAAAGCGGGAGTATTTGCCCTGGTTTTGGAACATATTCCCGCCAATTTAGCCGCTACTATTACCGATAAATTGACTATCCCGACGATTGGTATCGGTGCGGGGGAAGATTGTGATGGTCAGGTGTTAGTAACGGCGGATATCCTAGGATTAACCGAAAAAGCTCCCCCTTTTGCCAAAGTTTATGCTAATTTAAGCGAGACAATTACAAAAGCAGTTGTAGAATTTGCCAAGGATGTGAGGAGAAATGAATAACGGCGAAAAAGCTACCTTTGGGGCCGGCTGTTTTTGGAAAACCGAGGACGCATTTCGGCGTTTACCAGGGGTTTTAGCGACTTCTGTGGGTTATATGGGGGGAAATTTTCCCAATCCTAGTTATCTCGATGTGTTATCGCGAATTACCGGTCATGCGGAAGTGGCACAAATTGAATATAATCCCCAAGAAATAAGCTATGAGGCGTTATTAGCTGTTTTTTGGTCAATCCATGATCCGACTCAGTTAAATCGCCAAGGACCGGACCGGGGAGAACAATATCGATCAATTATTTTCTATCACACCCCGGAACAAAAGTTAATCGCCACTGCTTCCAAGCGTCAACTACAACTATCGGCAAAGTTTCAGCAAGATATCGTTACTTTGATCGAACCCGCAGGAGATTATTATCTGGCCGATCAGTCCCATCAACAGTATTTAGAGAAAAAACAGGCTCGATCGGTCGGGGATTTGCAGAAGAAAATATAAAGACAGGTTCGGGGTATAATGTAAAGTTGCTTTCGCAGGAGATCAGGAAAAATGCCCGAGGCGGTCGGAGTCATTCAAACGTTGGGTTTTCCCCCCGTTTTAGCGGCGGCGGATGCCATGGTTAAAGGGGGACGAGTCACCCTAGTTTATTTTGATCTAGCGGAAAGGGGCGAATTTTTAGTGGCGATTCGCGGTCCGATTTCCGAGGTTAAACCGGCAGTAGAGGCAGGATTAGCGGCGGCGATGACCGCTTTTGGTGGCAATGTGGTCAGTCATTACATCGTACCGAATCCTCCAGAAAATGTACTGGCGGTTTTACCAGTGCAGCATACGGCTAAGTCAGACCGTTTTCGCAGTTAATTTCCCTAGCGATTTGCCCCAAACTAGACTATAGTTAAAGACTGGAAAATAGATTGGATTCTATCAATTGAACTTATCTGATTTTTGTTATTAGGAGTTAATTTATGACAGCCCAACCCGCGGTGGGATCGATCGAGACCAAAGGTTTCCCCGGTATTCTAGCGGCCGCCGATGCGATGGTAAAAGCAGGACGGATCACGATTGTTGGTTATTTAAGGGCAGGAAGCGCCCGTTTTACCCTCAATATTCGTGGGGATGTACAGGAGGTAAAAACCGCTATGGCTGCCGGCATTGAAGCCGTCAATAAAACCGAGGGGGCAGCTTTAGAAACCTGGGTAATTATTCCCCGTCCTCACGATAACGTGGTGGCTATTTTACCGATCGATTATAGCGAGGCAGTGGAACCTTTTCGCGCCGCCGCCGACGGTGCGATGGCACCAATCCGTCGTTAATCTTCAAGGTCAATTTTTTGTTACTGGTTGGAACTTGTCTAGTTCCAACTTAGTTTTTAATGATGATTTAAGTTTTAGTTAAAAAACCGAATTTGATAATTGCTGCAACAGTTGCACCGATAACAGTGACTATCAAAGCCCATATTTGAGCCGTTGCCCTTTCTTTCAAGTCTTTGACATCTTCTTTGAGTTGGGAAACTTCGGCCTCTATTTTCGGTAATACTTCTAGTTTTGTTTCGATTCGCTCTAACCGATTGTCAAGTTTAGCGAGAATATCTTTTAAGTCAGTTTCAATGATAATAGGGTTACTCATGGGGAGATTCTTCTTTTGGGGACTAGGGGGTATCAATTTGTGTTAACAGTTCCTCTGCTAGATCAATAAACAAGTCTTTTTTGCCAATTTTAAGACTTAAGGGATCATCGGTAACTATCCAGCCATCTTTGATTAGGGCGTGTTTTACACAATCATGGAAAATATCTTTGGCAGGCATTGTTTTATGATTCGGCGATCGCGTTATTTAGTCAGTGAGCAATAGTCTCGATTAGGTTGGGACGGATAGAGGGGAATTTTTCTGACTTGAAGCAACGTGCTAGTTGATTGATTCTTAAAAAATCAGTATCTTGAGTAAAAATCACGCGACCATTGGATAAAGCAAATTGCAATTGTACTTCATCAGATACCCCCAATAAATTTTCTTCTGGAGTGGTAGTAACATCAAGGCCTCGCTGGCGCAATCCAAGAGCAATGCTATAGCTTACATTTTCATCAAGGTGAAATTTAATTTTATTGCCCATTCATTTTTTTTAGTTTTTCTTGGACTAGAGAAGGTGTTTTAGCTTGCATTTCCTTGGCAAAGGTATCATCATCTGTGATTTGTTGTCTAATTTCTTCAAGGTGATCGTGATAGTAAGAAAGGGCCGCGTAAACATCAGCTAAAGTAATGCTGGGATAATGATAAACAATTTCATCGGGTGACATTCCCAGGCGTTCGTGCCAAATAACGACATCTTGGACTTTGATGCGATGACCTGCGATGCGCGGTTTACCGCCACAGGTTTCTGGGGTAATTTCAATGTGATTGATTAAAGTTGTTGTCATTGATAATAACGAATTTGTCCGATTATAGGGTCACAAGGAATCTGCGCCCAAATGTCATATATATTATATCACGTCAAGGTTTATAGAATAATTTTATTATGACAACTCTTATAAACTTGAAGCTAATTGAGGCGCGACAATAGTTTCTAGGGAAAAAGCATTCAGATCCGTTAAGCTTTTGGCGTGTTCCAAGGTGATTGCACAAATATTACCCTGCTGATCAAGATCGGCCAAGGTATTTTCATTGATTTCTTGAGTCTCGACAATGGGATTGTTATTGAACTCTAGGTATAGAGTATCCGTATCCTGAAAGTAGGTGATTTTCATGGCTGACTTGGGTTATCAAGAGTTTCTAATCTTCTTCTAATAGTGATTCATTTGGCGGCGATTGCGGTTTTGAGAATTGTCCATGATATTTGAAAGTTAAGCGACAGCAAAGCCTGTATAGGGTCTAATTTCAGGGGATTTAAAGGCTAAAATAATCTGGTTTTGAGGGATTCCCGCAGCTACTAATTCATCGGCAATACCATCCTCAGTTCCGTCGTGTTGAATCCAAATTTTTTGATCAATAATATCAATATGTAATAGGGTTCCGTAGATTCGATAACCATTTTGCCAACCTGTTTCAACCAATAAATAGCGATCGCGGGTTTGATCTAGGACTAATTCGATTTGGATTTGGTGATCGGTGTCGAGGAAGTCGGCATAATCTTGGAATGTTTTTTCAATAATTTGCCGATATTGGGCAATTAAGGAAGCCATCGTACAATTACCTCCTGGTTGAGATCAAAACTAAATAACTGAATAATACCATCTTCAATTAAGGTTTGACCTGCTTCTTCTTCAAATACTGTTTTGCAGGTGTTTTCGCTAACAGCCAAAAATAGTTTATATTCGGGATAATAACGCTTTAAAAGATGGGTATAAACGACAAATTAACCAACTGCCTCTTCAAGGTCTTTCATATCAGAGGGACGAGTAAAGCTCTTAATTTCAACGGCTATTTTTTCTGTTCCCTTTTCTGCGGCTAATAGTCTTTCTGCTCCCAAATCAACAAACAGGTTTTTACCTCTTGCTAAACGAATCCGTAGGGGGTCATGGGTAATTGTCCAGCCGTCTTTGATTAGGGCGTGTTTTACACAGTCATGGAAAATATCTTTGGCAGGCATTGTTTTTTATAGATAAAAACTGAAATTTTCTCAGGTTTACTTTAAGTTATTGTCTGAATCTCCTAAGTTTCCTTGAATTTGCCCTAACAGTTCCTCACAATCTTTAACCAAGGTAATCCCCAATTCTTGGCATAATTCAAGCGCTTGTTGGCAGTAGTTGAGAGCGCGATCGCAGTGATTCATTTTGTGGGCTATTTCGACAAAGGCTTTTCAATGATTCTTTATCTACCGAAATTTTACGGGAAATAACGATAGAATTCTCGACGATGAAGAACACGAGCAAATGTAATTGTATCTTCTTCAACAAAAAAACCAATTCTATAGTCACCAATTCGGATACGATAGGCATTATATTCTCCTTTTAATTTTTTAAGGTTGTTAATTTCGCTTAGCTGCTTAACTGCTAAAATATCAGTAAAGACAAGGTTTTTTATGACTGAGTAAGAGGAGGTACTTTTTAAATCTTTAAGATCCTTGATAAAAGTAGGAAGATAGTTAATTTTCATTCTTTTTCTAATTCAATTAAAGCTTCCTCCAAAGTTAAGGGAGTTTCATCTTTAACGTCTATCATGGCGCAATAGAGTCCAGTATCTTCATAGGTTTCTATTATTTGTTGATAATCTTCAAAATTAATGATAACTTGCTGTATCTGACCTTGATTATCTGTAATCAAGTCTTGAGCAAAGGGATAATCTTTGATGTTCATAATTAATTGTTCCTCATTTTGTGGACGGTTTGCATTATTCACACTCCTTTGTTTCCAATTCTAATAGGATGGGAATTAAGTCTTTGGCAATATCAATGACAGCATCTATTGTATCAGCTTCAGCGACAAGTCCTTGTATATCGGGACTGGTGGCGACATAGTAATCTTGTCCGTTTTCTTGAAAGCGCTCAATAGTGAGGTTAATTGGGTTTTGCATGGAAAATCAATAAGGTTTAAAGTTTGCCTGTTAGTTTTTGTGATTAATTTGCTAAAGTTTCTTCTTTTCAGGTTTACCATAATAAATTTTCAGTATATCGCTTAAATAACTCATCTTTAGTGAGAATCGGAATATTTTCAGTTAAGCTTTGAGCGATTATTAGGCGATCAAAAGGATCTTTATGGTAGTAAGGGAGTCTCTTGAGTTGTTCGAGATGTTCGGCGTTAATAGATAGTATATCAAAGCCGTTATTATAAACATAATTTTGAATTAAATTTGGGAAAGTTGTCTTTAATTCTAATCTGTTAAGGCTGGCTTTGATGGACATTTCCCAGAGACTAGCGATACTTAATCGTTTTTGATATTGATTATTTTCTATAAGAGAACGAGCAGCATCACTAAGATTATTATCACCTTCGATAAACCATAAAAAGGCGTGGGTATCCATTAAAATTTTCATGGCATATATTCCTCAAATTCTTCGATGGGATCATCAAAATTGTCAAGCATTTTAACGATGCCTTTTGCGCTTCCATATTGGGGATGTTTAACAGTAGTAGGAAGAGAAATGAGTTGAAAGTCTTGACCCTCATTATTCTGGATAATAACTTGTTCACCTTTTGAGGCAGCTTTAAGGAGGTCAGAAAGTTGACTTTGGGCTTCGTTTAAAGTTAGTTTTATCATAGCTTTGTTCAGTTAAATATTAATTTTTGAGATGATAATTTACCTTAATTATTCTCTAATGTAGCCTGAATTTGCCCTAACAGTTCCTCACAATATTTAACCAACGGAATCCCCAATTCTTGGCATAATTCAAGCGCTTGTTGGCAATGACTGAGGGCAAGTTCAGGGCGATTAGTTTGGTGGGCGATTTCGGCAAGAACTCTTAAATTATGGGCGGTTAAATATTTAAAATTAATCTCTTGGGAAATAACTAAGGATGCTTGAATTTTGCTTTCTGCTTCGCTGTATTGTTCTAGTTTAATCAATGCTTCACCCATGTTATATAAAGAAAATGCCACCCCTCGCCGATCGCCAATTTCGTCACTGATGTCGTGAAATTGCTGGAAGTGGGAGATCGCCTTTTCATGCTCCCCTAACGAGTCATAACAAACTCCCAGATTGCCTAAAGACCTTGCCACCCCCTGCCGATTACTGATTTCCTTACTGATGTTGTGATCTTTCTGGTTGAGGGCGATCGCCTTTTCATACTGCCCTAACGAGTAATAACAACTACCCATATTGCCTAAAGAAATTGCCACCCCTCGCCGATCGCCGATTTCTTCACTGATGTCGTGATATTGCTGGTGATAGGCGATCGCCTTGTCATACTTCCCTAACGACTTATAACAAAATCCCAGATTGCCTAAAGAAATTGCCACCCCTTGCCAATCTTCCATTTCCTTACTGATGTCGAGACATTGCTGGTTGAATGCGATCGCTTTTTCGTACTGTCCCAAGGAACGATAACAACTTCCCAAATAACTTAACGAGTTACGATAACAAACTTGTTCCCGTTGACTCCCTGCAATAATTTGCTCATAAAGTTCTGCTTGCTTACGATAAAATCCTTGTAAATCTAAAAAACTATTAACCGATTTATCTTTCTCTTCTCCTCCTCGATCCTCATTCAAAATATCGTAAGCTAACTGCCATTCTCCCAATTCCCCTGCATGGTGAAACGCCTCTAAATATTCCTTCAAATCTTCCAAGGATTCCCAGGGAGGGACAGGTAAATGAGCTAAATAATAATTTAAGGCTAATTGATGGGCAGATCGCAATACTTCAGCATTTGCTTGATCTTGCACCACCATGGAAATTAAAGGCAAAAACTGAAACTGTCGCGGTTTTACATTGTATTCGGGGGGAAATTCTTGTAATAAAGATAAACGAGCTAAATAGCGTAAATCTTCCTCAGTTATTGCTGGAATTAACCCCTGCGCTAACCTGTCATCAAAATTCTCCCGCAGTACCGACAACCGCGTTAAACTCTCCCTAAACTCTTTCGATAATCGCGCTAAACTGGCGGTAATCACTTCTCTAACACAGGTTTCCGTGTCGCGGTGATACCCTTCCACATCAAACATATTTAAGCCCAAATTTTGCGACTCGGTGACAGAAACCCCTTTCCCAAACTTATCTTTCATCAAACTACAAACCAGTTCCATTAAGAGGGGATGACCTCCCATTTTATCGACAAATTGGGCTAATTCTTCATCGCTTCCCGTTAAGCCGTGATCTTCGGTGACATAACGCATCGCATCCGCTTCTTTTAACCCTTTTAAAGGCCAAGAATAATAATAATCTTGCAAATTGACGGGGAATTTTAGCTGTTCTCGACTGGTGACTAATAGCTTACTGCTGCTTTCTGTGTTTAACCATTTTTGCAAGAATTGCTGATAAACCAAATTTACTGGGGCAGTTAGTACCGTTTCCAAATTATTCAACACTAATAAACAGGGTTTAGCGGTTAACCCTTTGCTGATTGCGTCTATTAATTGCCCATCATTCCATTTTTCATCATAATTTTGTTTTAACTCCTCTAATAACCACCGTCCGAACTGTGCCAAAGGGTAAGGCTGGTTAAAATTAACCCATAATACCGGCCAATCAGCAGTTAATTGATCTGTAAACTTTCTCGCCAGGGCAGTTTTACCATAACCTCCGGCGGCGGTAATCTCGATTAACCTTAGATGGTCATTCCCTAACGCTGTTTGGAGTTCTTGCAATTCTTCCCGTCGTCCTTGCCATCTACGCACGGGTGGGAGTTGCGTATCCACTAACCCAGAGGTGGTCAGGGGTTGGGGGGAGGATTGAGCCGTTGCTTCGGGTTTAGTTACCGCTTTTTTAGAGGGTTCAGAGCGCCTTTTATGCCACTCCTCCGAAAATTTAGTCAAATTTGTTGTCTTATCGCCGCATTTCGCCCACAGAGTTAGGGAGAACCGCCATTCCTCCGACCCCTGCTGTTTGAAACGCTCATCCCGAAGAATGCCTAGATAATCGGCTAAATAGTGGCTAATCGCGTCCCTAACTTGATCTTTGGTCAATTTTTCCCCTTTCTGCTCTGCCAAGCGTACTAAAGCCGCTAAATTCGTCTCAACCTGCAAAAGCTTCCCCTCTTCCCCTAGAGCCAGCTTGACTCCCCAATCATTATCCTCACATTGACAGTGAGCCACATGATCTAATAAGACTTCAAACAAGCGTTTGACCCTTTTTTCAACAGTTTCGCCATAACTCTTCTTAGGCATGGGATTAGATCGGTAGAGGTTTGGGATAGCTTATTTTAGTCTATTTTTTGGGATGATGAAAAACACCTAAGGGACTTGCGCTTTGATAATGTACCTTTTGGGCGAACGCAGTTCGCCCCTACATTGTGGACAAAATTTGATAATGTAGGGGCGCAAGGCTTGCGCCCTCCGATCGATCAGGTTTGCTGATCACCATAAGTAGGGGGAGAGCCTTCAAGATGTTGATGATGAAAAACACCTAATCAGGCAAAACCTAGGGGCCGAAATTGAGCATCGTTGATGATTTTAACCGTTTCTCCTGATTGCTTAATCACAAATAAACCGCGCCGATAAGCATAACTATCTATCCCCTGATCGATTTCAATCCCCGCTACTGCGCCATAAACCTGAAAGTCTCGAAATTGGGGAAAGGCTAACTTAAATCGCTGTAATCGATCGAGAAAGTCATCTACATCATCCTTCGAGAGTCGAGATTTACACTCCACCGCCACTAACTCACTGCCATTCACCGCCAGAATATCAATTTCCATCGCTGCCCCGGGACGTTTACTTTTTAAGCGACTCATGGTTTGGGTGACATCAATCCCCCGTTCTTGAAATAACTGCACAACCGCCGGCTCTACCATTTCTTCTATAAAAAGACACAAAGGGGTGGTTAAGTTATTGACGGCTTCGGTGGTGGCTCGTACCAGCTTTTTCAATTCTTCCATCGTGCGATCGGCTTCAGCACTACGGCGATCGGCTTCAGCATTTCGTTGTTCAGCCTCGGCATTGCGGCGGTCCGCTTCGGCATTGCGGCGCTCGGCTTCTTTTTGGAACTCGGCAAATTGAGCCTCGGTTCTTTCAAACAGTTTGTAAATATCGGCGATCATAATAGCTTCTGACATGGCGTGTTCTTGTCTATTTGAGCAAAGCCGATCCTATTCTACCAACTCGGCCGGTTGAGAGGATATCGTTCTTTTACCCATCACTTGCTGACAGGATAAATCCGACACCATCCCGACCAAAAATCGCAAATTTTTTCCTCGAAAAGTTTGGGGTACCCCACTCCCCCAAAGCCTCCCCCAAAGCTGAAAGCCTTAGCCAATCAGCTTTTTATTATGCAATTTTTTTTAATTAGACCTCTTGCCTTAGCACATACCCCAGATTTTTTCATAGCAAGTATCAACCTATTGAAGTGGGGAAAATCTTATGTTTTCAATGCTTACGTTCTCAACTGCTACCCTAAAAAACCACCTCAAAAAAAACGGTTTTTTTGTCTTCGATAACCCTTGTGGCGATCGCTGGTTCCAATGTTTAGAGGATATTACCCAAGCAACCCCCGTTATCCAAACTAACGGAGAGATTATCTATCCTATCAAAGCAAATCCTGACGCTATGGGAAAAAGTGACGCACAATCCCCCGGAATTGGGCTTTTACCTCATACAGAATGGTCTTACAAAGCTATCCCTCCTAAATACCTCTGTTTGCGCTGTAAAACTCCGGATCGTTGGGGTGGGGGTGCGACGACTTTGGTTAAGTTTGATGACTTAATGCGTCATTTTACCCTTGAGGAACAACATTTTATGGCGGCTCAACCTCAATATTTTATGTCCAAAGACGGCAAAGAAAGCTGTTTTGCACCAATCTGGCAACGAGATGCCGAAATCATCCGCTTTAGCTATAATGTGCTGGTTTATGGGGAATTTAGCCCCGATATTAATAAACCGATCGCTTCCGGTCTAGATTCCCGTTTAATGGCTTTATGTGACAAATTTTTAGCACTGTTTGAAGCCTATCACGTTCCGCTCTATTTAAAAGCAGAACAGATACTGATCATGGATAATTATACTTGTCTCCATTCTCGCCAATCCTACATTGACCCCAATCGCTGTCTTGAAAGGGTAATGTTCGATGTTCCCTAACGGGAAATCGGGGTTAACTACCGGCTTTATCAGTAATGGCGGGAAGCGGATTTGAACCACTGACCTTCGGGTTATGAGCCCGACGAGCTACCAGACTGCTCTATCCCGCGTTGCTTTATCTAGTATAGAACTAAATCTCGGTAAATGCCAAGGAGTTTGTAATATTCCTTTACATTTACCGTCCGACCAGAGGTTAATACTTACGTTCCACGGGGGTGAAATCCTGAATCACCACGGGCATATAGTCGATATCGATGCCGGAGGGGGAATAATAGGCGAGGGTATGCTGAAGGAAATTTTGGTCATCCCGTTGGGGAAAATCCTCGCGGGAGTGGGCCCCTCGGCTTTCTTGACGATTGAGGGCAGAGGTGAGGATAATTTCCCCCACCACCATGAGACTTTGTAATTCCCAGGCCTCGATTAGTTCCGTATTCCAGCAATCCCCCCTATCATCCAGGTAAATCTGCTCGTATTTGCGCTTTAATTCGCCGATTTGTTTAATTCCCTCGCGCATGGTCGCTTCGGTGCGAAAAACGCCGCAATGTTGGGTCATACAGTCTTGGAATTGCTGACGTAGTTGACCGATGCGAATCGTGCCTTTTTTGGTCAATAAAGCGGTGATTTCCTCTTTAGCATCCTGAAGGTAAATATCGGGATTAAAGACGGGAAAAGCGCGTTTTTCGACGTATTTAGCGATCGATTTGCCGGTTCTTCTTCCATAGACCACACATTCTAACAGGGAATTACTGCCCAAACGATTGGCCCCGTGGACGGAGACACAGGAACATTCCCCGGCGGAGAAAAAGCCCTCGGTGAGGGTATCGGCACTTAAGCGAACGCGACCATCGGTATTAACGGGAATGCCGCCCATACAATAGTGAACTGTAGGACGGACGGGCATCGGTTCCTCTACCGCATCGACACCGACGAGACGGTGGGCCTCCTCCCAACAAAAGGGAATGCGACTCATAATTTTTTCCCGGCCTAAATGGCGTAAATCCAGATAGACAAAGGGACCCCCGGCGCTACCGTCCAGATTTACCCCCCGGCCGGCGCGAATTTCTAGGGTAATGGCCCGGGAAGTGATGTCCCGGGGGGCTAATTCCATGCGCGAGGGGGCGTAGTCTTCCATAAAACGACGACCTTCGCTATTGATTAAATAAGCACCTTCACCCCGGACTGCTTCCGAGATTAAAACACCGACGGGATAGAGTCCAGTGGGGTGAAATTGGACAAATTCCATGTCTTCTAGGGGAATACCCGCTTTGGCCGATAATGCTAAACCGTCCCCCGTACAGGCGAAATCGTTGGAGGTGGTGTTATAAACGCGACCATAGCCCCCCGTCCCGAACATAATTGCTTTTGCCCGAAGGATTTCTAACTGTCCGGTGGCGATTTGGTACATAACCACGCCTTTGGCCGTACCTTCTTCGAGGATAAGGCGTAAAACATACCATTCATCGTAGATTTTTACCTGATTACGGCGTAAATTGCTGACTAATTCGTGCAGCATGGCGTGACCGGTTTTATCGGCGGCGTAACAGGCACGGTTATGGCTGTGACCGCCAAAGGCTCTTTGGGCAATGCGTCCATCTTCGAGACGGGAGAATAACACGCCTAGATGTTCCAATTCGATGATAACTTCGGGGGCTTCTTGGGTGAGGATATCCACCGCATCCTGGTCAGCCAGAAAATCGGAACCTTTGACGGTATCGTAGGCGTGGGCCTTGGGATTATCTTTGGGGTCAACGTTTTGCAGAGCGGCGGCGATACCTCCCTGGGCGGCGACGGAGTGGGAACGAATTGGGTGGGTTTTGGCAACGACAGCAACATCGATAGTCGGGTTGAGGCGTTTGATTTCTAAGGCGGCGCGGCATCCTGCTAACCCACCGCCCACTATAACGACATCGTGTTCTTTCATGGCTGATTTTCCTACGGGCTTCTGTTTCTATGGTGGGGTGAGAATTGCTCGGAAGTCAGTTTTGTAACCGAGACTTTATATTTCAGGAGACAGGAGACAGGAGATAGGAGATAGGAGATAGGAGACAGGAGACAGTAGCCGGTCGTCAGGAGACTATTTTTATTTATTCTTCCCAATTCATAATTCATAATTCATAATTCATAATTCCCAAAAAACAACCCGCGGCAGTTAACCGCGAGTTATTTTTGGCTAAAATCGGATAATTACTGAACGGTAATCGTTCCGACCATACCGGCGCCGCGATGGGGTTCGCAGTAGTAGGTGTAAGTACCCGGTTCGCTGAAAGTGCTTTCAAAGGACTCACCGGCGGAAAAAGCCAGACCTTTATGGGATAATTTGCTGGCTTGGGCTTCGGGAACCTTGGCGCTATCGAAAACTATGTTATGGGGAGAAAGTTTGTTATTGACCCATTTCACCGTATCTCCTGCTTTAATAGTGAGGGCGGGGGGATCAAATTGTAGTGTACCTGCATCACCGCCCATCTTCACCGTGAAGGTTTCCGCAGCAGCGGAGGCAGTGTTGAAGAAGAAGCTAGAGACGACTAGCACCAGGGTAGCGACCAATAAACCTAATTTTTTCATGCTTGTTAATCCTTTACACGAGGGAAGATGACAAGTTTGACAGCCTGTCTTTTGACAAAAAAGTAAAAGTTTGCTTTTAACTGTCCCATTGATTAATTCTACACCAAGTTTGACAGCTTGTCTTTTGACAAGAAAACCGGTTTTTTCTGACCATGGTTGGGGAATTTCTTAAGAAATAGAGGAGAACCAATCGTGAAAAGACTATTAATTTCCCTGTGCTTGCTCTTGGCTGTGGTTACATTCGGTATGGCTCGTCCCGCTTTAGCTGATGGGGCTTCGATTTTCAGTGCTAACTGCGCTTCCTGCCACATGGGCGGTAAAAACGTGGTTAATGCCGCTAAAACCCTGAAAAAAGAAGATTTAGTTAAATACGGCAAAGATTCCGTTGAAGCTATCGTTACCCAAGTTACCAAAGGTATGGGGGCGATGCCGGCTTTCGGTGGTCGTCTCAGCGCTGAAGATATCGAAGCTGTAGCTAACTATGTCCTCGCTCAAGCGGAAAAAGGCTGGTAAAAATTAGTTATCGGTGGCGAGTTATCGGTTATCAGTCTGGTAAGAATTGTAGCGATCGAAATTCTTGGGTCAATTGCTGGCTTAAAATAGCTAATGGTTCATCTCGGGACAAGGTTGTGAAATTGCGATCGTTTTTCTATATTTTAGGTGCGACGGTAATCATTCTCCTAGGAGTCGCTACAGCCAGTTTTGCTTGGATTCTCGCCGATAGTCCTCTGTCTTTGCTCAAAGGTGGGGTGCTGCGGGAACCGATGGCGGCGATTTTTGTGCCGAAACAGGCCCCGGTTATGGTATCCTTGTTGGTCAATCCCGAACGTTTGGAGTCTTTTGGTCAATTAATCGCTACACCGGCTAATCGACGACGTTCGCACCAAGAAATTAAGGATTTAGAAAAAACTCTGCTCGGTAAAACGGGATTAAATTATCAAAAGGAAATCAAACCTTGGTTAGGGGAGGAAATTACCCTCGCTGTTACTTCCCTAGATTTCGATCGCGATACCGATAATGGTATCCAACCGGGTTATCTTTTGGCAATTCAAAGTAAAGATGGTGAACGCGCTAAGGAATTTCTGCAAGCTTCCTACTCAAAACAGGCGGTTTCGGGCAAATTTGACCTTGTTTTTGAACTCTACAAGGGAGTTAACCTCATTTATCAACGTCCCTTGACCGCAGGAGATAATAATCGTTTTCTCGCTAGTGCCGTCGTCGGTGATACGGTGCTTTTTGCCAATAATATCAAGGTTTTGCGCGAGGCACTTAATAACGTGCAAGTACCGGATTTAAACCTAAAAAATAGCCCCGATTACCGAGAAGCCCTCAAAAATATCACCGAACCGCGTATAGCTATAGTTTACGGCAATTTACCTCCGTTATCGGCTTGGATCGCTAATCAACCCGTCCCGGAGAGTCCCGAAGCAAAACAACGATTAGCCACGGCTTTTTCCCTCAAATCTGGGGGAATAGTCGCTCAAACCGCCTTAATTGGAGTCTTAGGACAGGATGACCAAGCACCAATTTTATCTAGTCCCGTGGGATCATTATCTTTTATCGGCGAAAATAGCCTTTTAGTCGCCGCTAGTCGCGATTTAAATCGTTTTTGGACTCAGGTAGAGGAGGGGTTAGAAGCAGATAGTCCCCTACAGGAATTAATAACACAGGTCTTAAACCGCTTCCAGTCGCCTTTAGGTTTAAATTTGCCTGAAGACATTTTTAGCTGGGTTAGAGGCGAATATAGCCTCGCTCTCGTGCCTAATTCAAAGGGGATGGAACCCGATAGTGTTTTTGTAGGGGAACGGGTGATGGGGGTAGAGGTGGACAGTGCGATCTCTCATTTGGATGAGTTGGCCCGCAGTCGCGGCTATAATGTGGTTAATCTGCCTTTACTCGATCGAACGGTGACAGCTTGGACAAAGTTAACCACGGCGGTCCCAGGAGGAAAAGCGCAACTAGAAACGATCGTGACGGGAGTGCATACTAGGGTCGATAATTATGAAATTATCGCTAGTTCTGTGGAAGCGATGGGTTTAGCTTTATCTGCACAGAAAAACCCCATTTTAAGTAGTGGTAAGTTTCGACAGGCAATTACTGCTTTACCCGCAGAAAATGATGGTTATTTTTACGTCGATTGGCGACAATTGCAACCGGTAATCGAGGCAAAATTCCCGATCGTGCGGGTGTTAGAATTATCGATTAAGCCTTTATTTAATAATCTGCGTTCTCTTACCATTAGCAGCCAAGGTAGCGAAAATTCTGTGCGTCGGGGAACGATTTTCTTTAATCTGGGAGTGAAGTCTTAATCAGTTATCAGTTATCAGATAGAAGCTTGTAGGTTTGGTTGAGCGATTTAATACTTAGGAGAAAACTGCTCGATTCAATGGTTTGAGCAAAACCCAACATTCTTGACGACATTGGTGTGGTTGGGTTTCCCTCAAGCGTCGCTAATAACCGTTCTGGATCCGTTATCAAGTAGCCAGTGGTATTGATTCTGTGGAAGGACTCTCTTGGGGTAGTATAAATGTAGAGGGAGAAACATTACCTCTCCAGACGCGAATCGCTGAGCGCCATCAATTCCAGGATTAGATTCCAAGGTAGCAAGCCCTAGCTTGAAAAATTCGCTAAGATATATATAATTAACTTGATCAGATTATTTATAAAGTCTGTTTAACAGCTAAAGCTAATAAAGTTTATTTTGAAGCCGATGACCAAAGAGCTACTCATACAAATCAATCGAGAAGGAAACCTCGAACTTCCTCCTGAAGTTCAAACCCGCCTCAACCCAGGAGATAAATACATGATTTCCCTGACGGAAGACTCCATCATTCTCAAAAAAGTTCATCAAGATAAAGTCAATCTAGAGCAATTCTTTGAGCGACTAGAAGCAATGGAACCAGACCCCAATCAACCGACTCTAGCTGAGATTAGCCAGATGATTAAAGAAGCTCGCCAAATTAGACGCGCCAACTCATGAAAGTTGTTCTAGATGTCAATGTTTGGATTTCAGGATTGTTGTGGGGAGGAGTTCCGGGTAAAATCCTTAAATTAGCTAAAAATCAAAAAATTACAATCATTACTCCCCAAGAATTTCTTAGTCGCTACTTTAATGAGTAGAGAAGAGGAGTAAGGTAATTAATTGACGATTTACACCAAGAGAAAAGATAAGTTTGACCTACAATAATTGCTATGATTACTGTAGGATTTAAAAAAAAGTGATCGCTCTTACTACTTTCTAATTACTTTAGATAGTAGTAGCCTAGGGCTTTTTAGACAAAAAAAGCCTATTCTGTATATTCCCAAAAAAGCAGCCTATGAATTAAGTAGGGGTTGCTGAATAAATCTAAAAACCTTGTTGGATAATATTTTTAGGCTTTTTTAGCCCAAAAACCTTTTTTAGCAGGATTTACACCGATATTCAGCCAACCCTAAGTAGAATTTAAAATCATGCCCACCGAGGAACTAGCCATGAAATCCTTTGCCCTTCTTACCACCGTCAGCCTAATCAGCCTTTCCACCCTCGCGACTGTTCGCCCCGTCATGGCGCTAGAGAGCCGACAACCAGCCGAAACCCGGATCGCTCAAGGGAACAATCAAGACGCGATCGGCCACTATAACCGGGGAGTTGGCTACATCCAACAGGAAAAATACGATCTCGCCCTCGCTGAATTCAACAAAGCGCTCAACATTAATCCCCGATTGGCTGGGGCTTACTACAATCGGGGGATTCTTTACGGCGAACAGGGGAAACCAGACCTCGCCCTGTCCGATTACAACAAAGCGATCAACATTAATCCCCGATTCGCCGAGGCTTACCTCAATCGGGGGGTTCTTTACGATGAACAGGGGAAACCCGACCTCGCCCTGTTCGATTACAATCAGGCGATCAACATTAATCCCCGATACGCCGAGGCTTACGTCAATCGGGGGATTCTTTACGCCATACAGGGGAAACCCGACCTCGCCCTGTCCGATTACAATCAGGCGATCAATATTAATCCCCGATTCGCCGAAGCTTACTACAATCGCGGGAATCTTTATTACTACCAACAGGGGAAACCCGACCTCGCCCTGTCCGATTACAATCAGGCGATCGAGATTAATCCACAATTGGCCCTGGCTTACTTCGGTCGGGGGCTTCTTTATTACTCTCGACAAGAAACGGAAAAAGCGATCGGAGATTTCCGACAAGCCGCCGAACTGTTCCGCCAGCAAGGAAACGCAGCGGCCTATGAAGCGGTTATGGAATTCCTACGGCAATTAGGTGCGGTCTAGTTCTTTTTCTTGGGTTGAGCGAATCAATGGGTTAAAGAAAACCTCTCAATTCTAAGGGAAAACGAAACCCAACAGCCAACACCTAAATCCGTCTGAATGAGCGATCGCAAATTTTGTCGGCTGCATTAACGAAGTGTCAGGCGGCAATCTCGCTGCCAACCCTGATAATAAAGCTGATCGTGGCTTGAGAGCAATTCCGTTATAATAGGGGTCAACTTAATATCGTTAGCAACGCAGAATGAGGATTTCACCATGAGGATTCCATATACATATTGGAAAGAATCAGATGGGATGTTCTTGGGCTATTTGAATGAATTTCCCGATCATTGGACCCAAGGTGTTGACTTAGAAGAATTAATCGAAAACCTGATCGATCTCTACAGAACATTTACTACGGAAGAAATCCCCGGAATCAAGAGAGTTGCAGAGTTTGAATTCGCATAAAAAGACATGATTTAATTGCACAATTGGAGCAAGCTGGCTGCTACTTGATTAGACGTGGAGGGAAACATGATATTTACCATAATCCAGATACTGGAAAAACAGAACCAATTCCCAGACATCGAGAAATTAATGAGCGATTGGCTAAAAAGATTATCAAAAGTCTTACTGGTGACAGATAAATTCACAGTGCAAATCAAACAAGGCTACAAGGAAGCAAAGGAGCTATGGAAAAATGATTACTGTAGGATTTTAAAAAAGGGCGATCGCTATTCCCATCCTCTTATTTTTTTGTTGGGTTTCCTTCTTGATCTTGAGAATCGCAATATCAACTGATTTTGGTAGATATAGCGTTTCCTAAGCTAGTGAGGTACACCTATTTTCTTCCCTTTTGCCTCTTGCCTTTTGCCTAAAACCCATAACTTTTGTACCTCAGCAGACTGAAAAACGCTATAATTGAGATGGGATTTAATCCTTATTCTTCACTTAAATTAAAATCAATTCGTTGATAAATATCCAGCAATGAGATTTGAAAATCCACAGAATAAAACCTTAAAACATCATTCTCTGATTCAGATGCTTTAAATAACCATTCTCCATTATTTTGTTGATAAAATTGTTCCACATAATAACGGTATTGATCGATCAAAATATATTCCTTAAAGTCAGGAATTGAACGATAAAACTTAAACTTATCAGTGCGATCATAATCTCTAGTTGATTTTGATAAAACCTCGACAATGATTAACGCATTAGTTACAGTATTTGTGCCTTTTCCTTCATATAATGGTTTGCCTTTAATCACCATGACATCAGGATAAGTATAAAAGCGGTATATTGGCATCCATAACCGGACATCACTCATGAAAGTCCAATAATCTTCATTATTAATCTTAGCTGGAAAATTTTTACAGAAATTCAAAGCAATCAGATTATGATTAGTAGTTGCTCCTACCATGGGAATAATTTCTCCATCTAGATATTCATTTTTGTATGCTGCTGTTTCTTCTAGCTGACAATATTCTTCAGGTGTATAATACCGTTTTTCGACTTGAACTTGCATACTAACCTCCCTTATCTTGGTTAAATTCCCATTCAATAGCAACTTTAATATTAGCTGGTGCTGAACCTTTGGTCACTAAAGGAATCCCCATTTTACCCCCAACTTGTCAGCCAAATTCTCAAGTAACCTGACTGGGTGGACTTACTTGGGAAACTCCCTGTTTGATCGAAGTTAATAATAATTGTAAGCTAAGACGTATTTAAATCGCTTATTTTTAGATTAGCCGAATCTCCCCCCAATCCCTTTATGCTACATATCAGCACAGGCACTCATGCACTCTTGCAATAGGCAAAAGGGAGAATAAATAATCATTCTTTAATAACCGGATTTAGTATGACTCCTAACCCCACCAACAAACTTTTTCAGCAAACCCTAATTATCAGTGACTCTTAAATTAATACAAACGTTTGCACAATCGTCTCCTCACTCCTGACTCCCCAGACTCTCGACTCCTCAAAACGAAAAATTTGTACCTCACCATTAAGATAACTGCTATAATACTGCATAAAATCTCGAAGTGGAACGATAGAGAGTTTAGTTGACCTCCACGGGGAGTAGCTAGATGAAAAAACGAGAGACTTTGCTGGAGAAGTTTTGTTGCTTTTTAGTTTTGCGACAAAATAGGACAGAATGGAATTGCGATCGGCGTTTGCGTCGTAACATGGAAAGCTATGGCCAAATCGATCCTAATGTCGATTCAGAGGAGTATTTGGCCCTATTCTTTCAGCAACAGTATCAGAATCACGGTTCCCAAAATCATCTTTTTCGTGGGCATTTATACGCTTATTTACAGGAACCTTGCTACTGGGCTGCTGCCGAAATCTATCAAAAATATCAAGCTAAACTAGATTATCAGATCGAAGACTACTTTAACGAAGGAATTCTTGGTTTTGAGGCTATCTTAGCTGACTTTAAGCCTTTATTCTCCACTCGCTTCGATAATTTTGCCAATCAGAGGATTAAATATCGCTTAATTGATCGCATCCGTCAGATTAGTCAAGCATTCGGCCATAATACTTGGAGCTTACTACTTAATTCTACCGGAGCGCGTCTCAGCCAAGCTCTCCAGGCGAGGGGATTAGTGGGGGAAACTCTCGAAAATTACCTTTTAGCTTGGGATTACTATAAAGAAATTTATGCCCAGGCAAAAATCAAAACCGATGGTAAAATTCAGGAACCTAGTCCAGAAATCTGGCAAAAAATCGCCGCTGCTTATAACTCGGATAGCCACTCTACCATCAAAATCAATTCTGCGACAATTACCCGATGGTTAAAGGATGCGGGACAAGCTATTTCTGATTATTTATTTCCCCAAGGAAAAACAATTTCCTTACAGCAACCTTTCGGGGATGGGGAAAGTAGCACGAGGGAAGAAATGATCGAAGATACTGATCATGATACCCCTTGGCAGCAATTAGAAGCGGCGGAAAATTTTCGCGAGTCGCAACAAAACCACCAAAAAATTCTAGCTTGGTTGCGGGCAGAAATTCAACAGATTTGTCAGCAGCCGCAACAGGCAAAACTGCATCCGCAAATTCAGTTAATTCTAGAGATGACTTATGGTTCAGGGTTGGGACAAGTGGCAATTGCCGCTAAGATTACAGAAATTACCACGGTAGTTATCAAACAATATCAGGTTTCTAGGGAACTGGATAAAGTTTATCGTCACCTCGCTAAAAAGTTTTTACCCTGGGCCAGCGAAAACCTGCATATTCCTTCCCAGTCCCACGATAGAGAAGTTATTAGTAAGGCAATAGAACCATGGCTAACATACTACTATCAAACCAGCGCAACAACTCAGGAGGATTAATTATGGTTAATGATTGGTTAGAACTAACTCCTGATAGCATTTGGCTAGAAATACCCGCAGATATTCAAGAGATAAGTTGGGCAAAAAGTGCCAGTTTTACTGATGCCAGTATTCGTCAGAGATTTTATATTAATTATCTCTGTCAACAAGTTATTTTTAACTATCTACAGTCAGGGATGCCTGGGGTTAGCTTAGTAGAAAATCAAGAGGATTTCTGGCAACTAGGAGTTAATGGTTTTACCGTTAAATTAGGCGAAAAGTCAGTAATAGTTATTGCCAGCGAAACTCTGGATCTAGAAGCGATCGAAATTCCTCAAGAATGGGTAGATATTCCTCAATTAATTGGTGATTATTATCTAGCGGTACAGGTAAACACTGCCGAAAGTTATCTAAGAATTTGGGGTTATACTACCCATAAAGATATTAAGGAAAAAGGACAATATATTAAGCGTAATCTTAACTACTCTCTACCGAGAAATCAACTGCAATCAGGATCAGATTCTTTGGATTTATGGGGAGAGTGTCAATTACAAGCAGTTAAGATTGAACCGGAAAAGATGGAGGAAAAACTATCTTTAGATAGATTGACAACCTTACTAGACATCTTAGCTAATCCTCAGTTAATCTTTCCCAGAAAAGCCGTTACTTTTCAGGAATGGGCAGCAGTTATCGTCAATAGTAACTGGAGAAAAATTTTAATTACCCGTCGGCAAAAATCCCCCGTCAAGTTAACCAATTGGTTTACTGATAATTTCCCCATTGATTGGCAAAGTGTCCTCGATTTTAGCTCACTGTCACTGGTTCCAGCATTCAAAAATACAGAAATTAAACGCATCAAAGATTTAGGAGTAGAATTACTGGGAAATCCCCTCGCTTTGATGATTACTATCGCTAAAATTGAAGAAGTATTTAGCCTGCAAGCGACTGTTTACCCCACGGGAGAAACAAGCACTTTACCCCCCCATTTAAAATTAACTATTCTCACCGAAACTGGTCAGGTTTTTCGAGAAGTAATTGCCACAGATAACGATGAATTTATTCGTTATCGATTTGATGCTGAATTGGGGGATAAATTCTTCATTGAAGTGGCCTTAGAATCGGCAAGAGTCACCGAATATTTACAAGTATAAGCGAGGAAAAACTTAATGATTAAACTCTTAACTCTCGAACTAGATGGCACATTTGATCGGGGATTTAAAGTAAAATTAGAAATTCGTCCCGATCTTAATTCTCGTCCCCAAACTGTGATCAAAGCAAGGCTACCAGCTAATTTAGAGTTATTAACTCTTTACCGTCAATGGCAACGTCACTATAGTGAATTAGAGGGATTTTTTAAAGTCTTAAAAGATAGCAATCCCCAACAAATTACCAATAGTTCTCAGCAGAATTTAGTTTTTAAAAACTGCCAAGAAAAAGCCAAATTATTTGAGGATAACTTAAACAGATGGTTGAATAATAGCCCAGAATTTGAACCGATCAAAACCGCAATTCTGCGCTCTGGCAATAACTTTCGTATCTGGTTACAAACCGATAATATTTGGCTGCAAAGATTCCCCTGGGAAAAATGGGAAATTCTCCAAAATACTGGCGCAGATATAGCCATTATTGTCTCAGAATACGATACCTTAACCAGACAATTAAGAAATCATGAAAAAATTCGGATTTTAGCCATTTTAGGCTATGCCACCGACTTAAGATTTCTCGAAGAAGATCGCAAAACCTTAGACGATATTGCGGGAAAAGCAGGAGCCGAAATTATCTGGGAAAAAGCCCCTCACCCGCAAAAATTAAATCAGTTATTGCGTCAAGAAACTTGGAATATTCTCTTTTTTAGCGGTCATAGTGCCAGTACAGAAGATGGCCAAGATTGCGAAATTCAACTAACAGAAACTCATAAATTAAAGATAGCTGATTTTAGCTTTTCTCTGGGAGAAGCCACTAAAAACGGGTTAAAGTTAGCGATATTTAACTCCTGTGATGGTATCGGTTTAGCACAACAACTATCACGGGAAAAAGGGATGGCATTACCCCATCTAATCTTTATGCGCGAGAAATTACCCGATCCTGTTTCTCCCAAATTTCTGCAATACTTTTTAACCGCTTTTACCAATAATAAATCTCTCTATAGCGCCGTACATGAAGCCCAAAAAAATCTCCACGATGACTGGGAAAAAGACTATCCCTGTGCCAGTTGGCTGCCCGTAGTTTGCCCCAATCCCACCGAAGAACCCCCCACTTGGCATAGTTTCAGTAAACCCCCTAAAAATTGGCGACGATTCGCTCTAACTTTCGGTTTAGGTTTAGCCGTAGCCATGACAGTCTTGGCAATAAGAGAAACAGGAATTTTAGAACCCTTAGAATTAAATATTTATGATCGTCTGATGCAACTAAAACCCAAAGATAAACCCGACGAAAGATTATTAATTATTACCATCGATCGCCAAGATTGGGCCTATCAAGATCGCATGGGGATGAAAAGACCAACAATACCAGGAAGCGATCAAAAACGTTCCCTCGCAGGAGAAGCATTATCGCAGCTTTTAAATAAATTACTGCCCTACGAACCGCAAATTATCGCCTTAGATATCCTCCGTCCCATCGCTGCCAGTCAAGATTATCCACCCCTAGCCAAACAATTACAAAATACTCCTAATTTTATCTCGATTTGTAAGTTCAATAATTACCCACAACCAGACGGATTTCCCCCACCCCCGGAACTGCCAAAAAATCAGAGTGGTTTTAGTAACATAGTCCCAGACGAAACCATTGCCGGAGTTCCCCGAATTCGTCGTTTTTTATATCAGGCAAAACTCGATCGCACCTCTCCCTGTCTTCCCCCGGATTCTTTGGCCAAAGTTGACTCAATGTCCTGTAATTTTAAAGATTATGCTCCTAGTTTTAGTCTCCTAATTGCCAAACGATATCTAGAATCCCAGAATCAAGATTTTGACTGCAATAAACTGGAGCGGGGAATTCTAGAAATTAATATCGGGGATACTCATCTCGGTGACTGGCTACAATCCAACCGCGGCCCCTACAGAACCAGTCAATCCGATACCCGATCCGGCCGTCAAGTTATGCTCGCTTACCGTCGAATCGCCGATAATGGCATCGATGCAATCATCAAAATTGCTCCGAAAAAATCTCTCCGACAGGTTTTAGATCCGGGTTTTAATTCCGAATCAGTCCGGGAAAAAATTGTCCTGATTGGAGTAACAGAACCCGGGATCGATGATTTTTTAACCCCCTTTAGTCGCAACCCATCGGAAGCAATTCCGGGGGTTTATTTGCACGCGCACGCGGTCAGTCAAATTCTCGATACAATGGAAGGAAAACGTACCTCGATCGCTTTCTGGAATCCCCTACAGGAGGCTTTCTGGGTGCTGGGTTGGTCCCTGGTGGGGGGATTATTAACGTGGCGTTTTCTTCGGGTAAAAACGGTACTTTTGACAGTGGCGATCGCTGTGATTTCCCTTACTGGTATCGGTTGGCTTCTCTTTAGTTATTTCGGTCTCTGGGTTCCGATTATCCCCCCAGCGATCGCACTTCTCACCACCTCCGGTATCTTCTTTTTTCTTCGTTCTTACTACTTAAAATAGCAAGGTAAGGCTTGCTGAAAAAGTACGGGCGAAGCATTCGGATAGAAAATCTCCGGTTTCACCGATAGGTGATTGCCCGAATGCTTCGCCCCTACAGGACCCGGGCCGATGAAGACGCAAGGTTTTGAAGCACGATTCTCTCAAAATCTTGCACCTGTTTCACGAGAAAAACGACAAAACTCTTACCTTGCCTACATTTCACATTTATTCAGCAAACCCTAGGTAACAACAATGATCAAACCTTCGATCGCCCTCATCCTTCTTTTCTCCCTACTGCCTCAACCCGGGTTAACCCTTGTCACCCCGGCTGCCGGAAATATTTCTAATCATCCCATTCTGACGGCACAGGGCGATCGGGAGCTTACCGAGGAGCAATTCCTACAACGAGTCACCGTTCGGATTACTAGCGAGACAAATCGGGGATCGGGGACGATTATCGCTAAAAAAGGCGATAATTACCTTATCCTAACCAACGCCCACGTTACCCGCAACACGAAAACCCTACAGGTACAAACTTACGACGGCCACAGCCGTGCGGCCCGCATTGTCCCCAATTCCCTATCGGAGAATCAAGATCTCGCTCTGCTGGAGTTTAGCGATACCCGGGACTATTCGATCGCCACCATCGCGAAGTTTACCCCCAATCAAGACAGGATCGGTTTAGAAGTGGTGGCCGCGGGATATGTTGCCGAAACGGGACAGTATCGGACGACAAAGGGAACCCTCGAACAGGTGAGCGATCGACCCCTCCGGGAAGGCTACAGCGTCGGTTATAGTGGCGATATCGTGCAGGGAATGAGTGGCGGCGGCATTTTTGTCGATGGGGAGTTAATCGGCATTAACGGGCGATCGGCCCATCCGATTCTCTCTAACTACATCTACGAAGACGGTACGAAACCCACAGACGCAGAAATCCAACAGATGAGAGCGGTTAACTGGGGCATTCCCATCAATACCCTATTAACCTACATCCGTCCCGAAATCCTCAGCGCCTATAACCTACCTCTACCGCCGGTGAACCCCGATATAGAAACCACCGCCTATACTGGCTATATCGCCGAATTAGAAACAAAAGCCAAGGGTTTCACCGTGCGGATTGATAGTAGCAGTAAAACCAATGGAAGTGGCGTAATTGCCAATGGAAGTGGCGTAATTATCGCTAAAGAAGGGAATATTTACACCGTCCTAACCGCCGATCACGTCCTTTGCGGAGAAATGGCACGCACCGACAGCTGTGCTGATTACACCTACACCGTCGTCACCAGCGACGGCAAAACTCGAAACATCGAGAAAAGCACCATCATCCGGCAGAAAGGGGTAGATTTAGCAGTTTTTCAGTTTGAAAGCCAGGACAATTATCCCGTTGCGGAAATAGCGAATTATAACCCAAATACCGGTGATTTTGTTTTTGCCGCAGGCTTCCCCAAAATTGGCGACAATCCCTCGAAATGGTTGTTTAGTGGCGGTATAATTAACGATAAAGAACAGGGATTAATAGAAACCCGCCAAAGTCCTTTAAGCACTCAACAAGGAGGAACATTACAAAGTGTTGCTTCTTTAGAAGGAGGGTATGAATTAGTTTATACCAGCATCACATTTGGGGGCATGAGTGGCGGTGCAGTCTTAGACTCCCAGGGGAGAGTAATAGGGATTCATGGAAGTTCGGAAACAGCAGGGGTAACGGAAATTCAGTTAGGGTTTAGTTTAGGGATTCCCATTAGCACTTTTATCGGATTGCAAGAAAGATTGAAGGTAAAACCGCAATTATTAACCACTGCTCAACCCCAAGTTAGTCCGCAACAAAAACTAGAAATTATTCAAGCGATTACTGGTGTTATTGTTCCTAATACCAATGCGAAGGCGGATATTTGGATAGAAAGGGGAGGACAATTATGCCGGTTAGGAAGGTGTGAGGAAGCAATTAAAGCCTTTGATGAGGCGATTAAGCAAAATGACCCCGATAATGTCTATTTAGCTTGGTATGGGAAGGGATTAGCGTTAGGTGAGTTAGGTAAAGCTCAACCAGCTATAGAAGCTTTGCAACAAGCGATTAATACCTTACCTAAACGGGAAAATTTAAAGGAGTTTCACAGTAGTATTTTACAAAAGCAAAGTGTTGTTTATCGCTATTTAGAAAATTATGAGCAAGCCTTAACGGTGATTAATCAGGCGATTTCTCTGGTTCCCAATAACTCCAATCACTATAATGAGAAATGGTCAGTATTAAGTGAATTAAAACGCTATGATGAGGGATTAGCCGCAATTACTCAGGCAATTGAGCTCGCTCCCCGTGCTGCTTGGTATGTCAATCGGGGGATTCTTTACTATAACCAAAAAAAATACGAATTAGCATCAGACGATTACAACAAAGCCATTGAACTTAATCCTAATTTAGCTATGGCTTACAACAATCGGGGGAATATTTACTATGACCAACAAAAATACGAATTAGCTTTAGCTGACTGGAACAAAGCCATTGAACTTAATCCTAATTTAGCTATGGCTTACAACAATCGGGGGAATATTTACTATGACCAACAAAAATACGAATTAGCTTTAGCTGACTACAGCAAAGCTATTGACATTAATCCTAATTTAGCTATGGCTTACTACAATCGGGGGAATATTTACTCTGACTTGCAGAAATACGATTTAGCCCTCTCTGACTACAGCAAAGCTATTGACATTAATCCTAATGATGCTAAGGCTTACTACAATCGGGGGCTTCTTTACTATGACTTGCAGAAATACGAATTAGCCCTCTCTGACTACGACAAAGCTATTGACATTAATCCTAATTTGGCTCAAGCTTACTACAATCGGGGGATTCTTTACAAAAACTTGCAGAAATACGATTTAGCCCTCTCTGACTACAGCAAAGCTATTGAAATTAATCCTAATTATGCTGAGGCTTACTACAATCGGGGGGGTCTTTACCATAACCAGCAGAAATACGAATTAGCCCTCTCTGACATCAACAAAGCTATTGAAATTAATCCTAATTTGGCTAATGCTTACTACAATCGGGGGCTTCTTTACTATAACTTGCAGAAATACGATTTAGCTTTAGCTGACTACACCAAAGCTATTGAACTTAATCCTAATTATGCTGACGCTTACAACAATCGGGGGATTCTTTACTATAACTTGCAGAAATACGATTTAGCCCTCTCTGACTACACCAAAGCTATTGAACTTAATCCTAATTATGCTGAGGCTTACGTCAATCGGGGGGTTCTTTACTTTGAGCAAAAAAAATACGAATTAGCCCTCTCTGACTACAACCAAGCTATTGAAATTAATCCTAATTATGCTCAAGCTTACTTAGGTCGTAGTATTTTATATGCCATATTAGGACAACCCGAAAAAGTAAAAATTGATCTACAACAAGCAGCCATATTATTCCGCCAACAGAATAATATGGCAACTTATGAAAAGGTGATGCAACTTTTACGCGAATTAGGGAGGTGACAAATGATGAAAACACCCGTTGATTTATACCGTAGAGGTAATGCTACATCTCCCAGAATGGATCATGTTCGTCCTAACAAAGATATTGCCATCTATGAAAATAATGGGCAAATATGGGTAAAAGAAACCCTTGTCGATGGACAAACACCGGGGGGAATTTCGACCTTTTCCGTTCAGGGAATAGGAAACAACTGGTGGAAACTAGATCGGGGAATTTCTATTCCCAGTGAGCTAGAATTAATTAATGATCGAGGTAATCACTGGTTATGGAAACCCTTATTTCCCATGTCAATAGAAACCTATCAACAAGCCTTAAGGGTAATTGGTGAATTTTTTTATCGTGTAAGTTGAGGTAAACTATGAAAACTCTATCATTTAAAGACATCCAATTTATTATCGAAGCTCTCGAATCCCTTCTCAAAAATTATAGTGACCGTATTCAACAAATAGAAGCTCTCGAAAACTATGAAGATGAAATTTCAGACTTAAGTAATGATTCTCTATTTTTACAAGAATTAATTACTGACTTACAAAATCAACAAACACAAGAATTGGTTCTACTTGTGCCAGAATTTGATTTGCAAAAAATGTCTTTACAAACATTAATTAAACAAGGAAAAAACCTGTCAATTGAGGAAAAATTAATCTTAGTGGAATCTCTAACTTCATCAATCCGCGAAGAATATAATCTAATGCGAACCTGAAATGAGAAATCAATGATTACTTATTTAGCCACCGTTCATAAAGATAACCATAGTGATTATGGGGTACAATTTTATGACTTTCCGGGTTGTATTAGTGCAGGAGAAACCATCGAAGAAGCGAAAAAAATGGCAACTGAAGCCTTAAAAGGTCATATTTCCTTCATGTTGGCAGATGGGGACGAAATTCCCACCCCTAGCACCCTCGAAACCATTTTAACCGACGCGGATCATCAAGATGCGATCGCTTTTCTGCTCATTGAGGTATCAGAAGCTATTTTAAACCATCAGGAATTGTGTGTAAAAAACTAGGTGCAGTCCCTAGCTTGGTTTGAGCGAATAAATATGTTGAAGAAAACCTCTCAATTCTCAGGGAAAGCGAAACCCAACACCCAACACCTAAATCCGTCTGAATCTTTTTTTTGGGTTTCCTTGGGTCAACCCAATCGACGATAATTGCTATGATTACTATAATTCGACCTTTTCCGTTTACCATCGACAATTTAGTTGACTTCCACAGCAGCTCTAATCCCATCTTTAAAAAATCAATTGACCGATATTTATCTCCTCAATCTGCCCCCAGTCTCAGACAATATTGAGATGACCAGTCTATACAATTATCCCCTAGGGAAAATCAAGCCTTTTGGCGAATTGATGAAAAAGCCATTAACCCCTCTTGCCAAAACAGACCACAACCTGATAGACTCATTAAACCAAGGCTTCAGGGAATAGGATCGGGCAGTTCATCCCTAAGAGGGATTGACTTTGACGAAGTTTTATGATTGCTCAACTGGAAAGTCCCCGAAATCTGGTGATTAAGAGTTTTAGCCTGTTGGCTACCGGACTGACTAAGCAGACCTAACAAATTCAACTGTATGATACCGAGTCAAGACATCGGCGAGGCAGTAGATTCAGTCAGAAAAACTGACGCACAAGACTTCTCTAATTTAATGCCTAGACCTGGCTGGCAACAAGTGGCAGGTTTAGGTAGAGGTTGTTTTTGGTATTGAACCCCGATTCTTGTAGTTATTTACCCGTTTTAGTGATTGCCAATAGGGATTTTAAGCCCGTAATTGGTTGAAAATTTCTATTTATTCGCAAAAATTCCCAGTCGCTCCCTGTTCAGTAATTTTCCCCAACCCATTCTCTGGAAATCACCTTCCAGAACAATTTAGTTATTTTATGAGTAGTAATGCCTTAACCGATCGTGAACATCTAATCGAACTGTATAATCGAGGTGAACGCAACTTTGCCGAAGTCAGACTTAGCGGAGTCAATTTAAAGAGACAGTGTTTAAACCAGATTAACCTAAGTCATAGTTACTTAAAACGAGCCAATTTAGCCGAAGCTTGTTTAATTAACGCTAATTTCAAGGACGCTTCCCTGGAAGAAGTTAATTTAAGCAAAGCTTGTCTTATCGATGCTAACCTAACTAAAGCCGATCTTTCTGGGGCAAATTTGCGCCAAAGTAACCTAAGCGGCGCAATTTTGAGTAATACCATTCTCAAAAAGGCTGATTTAAGTTCTGCCTGTTTAATTCACAGTAGCTTACTTTTTGCCCAACTGTTCAAAGCAAATCTGGAAGCCGCTAATCTCACCTCAGCCACTTTAACCCATGCCATGGCGGGGAAAGCTAACCTAAAACGGGCTATTCTCACTCGTGCTATTCTTAGCTCTGCTAATCTTAGCCATGCTAACTTAAAAGAAGCTAACCTAATTCGAGCCTATCTCTATCAAGCTAATCTGGAAAACTGCCAGCTTCAATACGCCGACCTCAGCTATGCCGATTTACGCGGGGCGGATTTACGCGGGGCGGAT
Organism: Microcystis sp. M083S1; assembly: GCF_020246405.1. Taxonomy (NCBI): domain Bacteria; kingdom Bacillati; phylum Cyanobacteriota; class Cyanophyceae; order Chroococcales; family Microcystaceae; genus Microcystis; species Microcystis sp. M083S1. Next base: position 3,901 of record NZ_JADBTB010000101.1, on the reverse strand, counting down.
TTACGTTGTGCTAACCTCGAAGGTGCTAATCTGACGGGAGCTAACCTCAATTGTAGTGATTTTGAGGGAGCTAACTTAACCGGAGCCGATTTAAGCAAAACTGACGCTAATAAAGCCAATTTTCGCCAGGCTAACTTAACCGGTTGTAATCTGCTCGGTGCTAATTTAGCCTCCGCTAACCTTTCCGGTGCTAATCTACACCAAGCGGGATTACTCTTGAGTTATTTAGTGGGAAGCAATCTTAAACGAGCTAATCTCAAACAAGCTAACTTAATCGGGGCGATTTTAACCGAAAATAATCTCCTTTCTGCTTCCCTCGAAGAGACTATTCTTCCTAACGGTAGTCGCGGCAATCTCCTTTCCTAATATTCCTAGAAAAACCCAGTTATAGAGACTTTTCCGCCGAGGTTTCTATAACCGTGGGGTTTTTCTTGGGGAATGATGAATTATAAATTATAAATTATGAATTGGGAGTGGGGAGTGCCAGAGTTGGGAGTGGGGAGAATAAATGAAAATAATCTCCTGAATACTGTCTCCCGTCTCCTGTCTCCTGTCTCCACTAGGAAATTAATTTTGCACGACTATTCAGACCCCTCAAGGCCATGAACCGAAGATAATGGCAGACAATTACTTGATTTTACTGATAACGGGCGTTTTTTCGGGCTTATTAGCGGGTTTATTTGGTATTGGGGGTGGCACTATCTCCGTGGCGATCCTGTTAAATTTGGGCCACAGTTACGGGGAATCGGTGGCTACCAGCAGTTTAGCGATCGTTTTCACTTCCCTAGGGGGTACGATCCAAAATTGGCGATTAGGTTCCCTCAAATGGCAGCGAGTTCTCCTCTTAGGTTTACCCGGGATTTTTACGGCATTTATCGGGGTCTATCTGGTCAAATCTAGCCCCAAACACCTCCTAGAAGCGGCTTTTGGTTGTTTTTTACTACTCAATATCTATTTAACCAATCTCAAGCAAAATTTAAGCCAAAAAGAGCCAGTTTCTGCCCTTAGATTGCATCCTAATCTAGCCTGTCTGCTAACCGGAGGAATCGCTGGATTTCTAGCCGGTATTTTCGGAATTGGCGGTGGGGCGATCATGGTGCCACTACAAATGATTTTTTTGGCAGAAAAGATCAAAATCGCCATTGTCACCAGTTTAGGTGTGGTTTTACTCAATTCGATCGCCGCCTGTTTCGCTCATGCCCAAGCCGGTCATATTCTTTATCAAAAATTTGGGTTAAAACCCCGTCGTTTTACGACGGCTTTTCCTGATCTTTGATGTAGCACTTAAGAACTTCCAGTGGCGCACCTCTCAGTTATCAGTTATCAGTTATCAGTTATCAGTGGGTAAGTTATCAGTTATCAGATGTGAGTTTTTAAGTGTGCAGTATTAAATAGAAGTTTCCTACTGTCTTTTTACTGATTACTGATCACTGATTACTAACCGACTTGGCATTATTGACAGACCTAGTTAAAATATAGTACAAACACACACATCTTAACTCAATGAAAGCAAGGTATCAATACCGCATTTACCCAACAGACCAACAAAAGAGGTTTTTGTCTCAATTGTTCGGGTGTGTGCGCGTTGTCTGGAACGATACCTTATCTTATTGCCAAGAACTCTATCGACAAGGAGAGAAAAAACCTAAATACACTGAGTTATCTAAAAGACTAACTCAAGTCAAAAAAACAGAAGAAAAACAGTGGTTAACCGAGGTTTCTTCTATTCCTTTGCAGCAGTCCTTGAGAGACTTAGAGACAGCCTATTCTAACTTTTTTGCATCTTGTAAGGGAGAAAGGAAGGGAAAGAAAGTCAAACCTCCCAAGTTTAAAAAACGCAAATCTAAGCAATCAGCGAGATTTACCGATAACGGCTTTACCGTTAACCAACACCACGTTACTTTAGCAAAAATCGGTGATTTAAGAATAGTTTGGAGTCGTCCATTACCCTCTAAACCTTCTAGCGTCACCGTGATTAAAGACGCATCAGATCGCTATTTTCTTAGTTTTGTCGTCGAGATTCAGCCCGAAATACTTCCTAATAATGGGGAGTCAGTGGGGATTGATCTAGGGATTGCTACTTTTGCTACCCTCTCAACAGGGGAAAAGATAGACGCACCGAAACCGCTAAAGAAACGATTAAAACGACTAAGAAAAGCACAGAAAAACCTTTCTAGAAAACAGAAAGGAAGTAACCGACGGGAAAAAGCTAGGAAACGAGTAGCTAAAATCCATGCAAAGATTAAGGACACTCGCACTGATTTCTTGCATAAACTATCCACTAGAGTTGTTCGTGAAAATCAAACGATAATTTTAGAGGATTTAAACACATCGGGAATGGTTAAGAATCGTAAGTTATCCCGTGCCATATCAGACTTAGGATGGCGTTCTTTCCGAGATATGCTATCAGCAAAATCTGATAAATATGGTCGTGATTTTCGGATAATTTCTCGATGGGAGCCAACGTCTCAAAGGTGTTCCTGTTGTGGGAACATCGGCGGGAAAAAAGCGTTAAATATCCGTGAGTGGGAATGTCTTTTCTGTGGGACTTTCCACGATAGGGACATCAACGCAGCAATTAATATCAAGGTCGCCGGTGGGCAATCGGAGACCTCAAAAAACGGACGTGGAGGAAAGCGTAAGACTTCTGTTAAAGAAGCAGCATCCCGTGAAGCGTCAACCCAACCGAAGATAGTTCAATTAAGTTTGTTCGATCTGCCGGTCATCACCGTCCGGCCCCGGCGGTGAGGATGTCAATTCTTCATCCGCGCTTGCTCTTAGACCGGATCAACGGACTGGTTAATTTCTAACCCTTCCACTCTCTCCCTGATGGGCTTTTTTCCGGATTCATCAATAAAAAACGGCGAATACTTGACAAATTCGGGGGGGGGGGTAGAATGATGCTGCTTATTACTATTAAGCAATGATTTATGGGGTATAAATAACAATTTTTCCCCATTCTTAGCCATGAAATTAACTTGTCAATCAATCAAAAATGACTAATCAACTGCTAAAAGCCCTTTGCCTTCCTGCGGTGACTTGTGCCGTTTTCAGTGCCATTCCCGCCCATGCCGCCATTTTTACCGCTACCTATACGGGTACTGTTGCAGCAACCATATCTTTACCCCTTGTCGATAACGTTAGTGTCGGTGATACTGCGGTTATTACCTATCAGCTTGACAATGGGGGAACTTCCCTGTTCAACCAAACATGGACCGCGAGTAACATTGTGAGTGTCACCTTCAATTTTGGTAATGGGGCCCACGTTACTACCTTTAATCCTAATGGGGGTAATGGGTTGAATGCTACTACAGGAAGTTTTGTCACCAATGCCTCAGGAACATTAACGGCTGTTCCTTCTGATTGGAGCGATAACTCTAATGTCAATGTCGTCTCAACCAATTCTACACAAACACCTAACGCATGGTTTGTAAATGGGGCCAACGGCGTTTACTATACTAATAGTTTCTCCAACGAGGTCCGATTGACCAATGTATCAGGTAATATCGTTGCTGCTAACTGGACCATTCAAGGCACCCAGACACAGACAACCCCGGAACCAGGCACCCTTTTAGGCTTATTAGCGGTGGGTTCTCTGGGTGTATTGGCTCGCAAACGGCAATAAATGACCAATTCTGCTGTAAGGAAGGTTTAACAGCCTTCCTTTTTGGTTAGGGGGGCGGTATAGTGTTATCTCCCTTTTTGTATAGCTCTAACCTGTTTAACCTCTAACTCTAAGGCGGATGCGACTTGCTCAACGCTTAACCCTAAGGCTAACAAACGGGGGACCGCCTCTAATGCTTTGTTTAGTCTGCCTTGCTCAATGCCTTCCTCGCGACCTTCCTCAATGCCTTCCTGACGCGCTTCCTCGCGCACATCTTGAAAATACTGAGTTTGTTTT
>NZ_JADBTB010000100.1:0-45106 GCF_020246405.1 Microcystis sp. M083S1 | reverse complement strand
GGTGGTCAACTACCTAATTTTCAGGGAAAAAGTACCTGAATTTTCCCCCCAATCACTCCAATGGTCGGCAATTTTTGAGAGAAAAAAAGTCTAAAAACCTTATCCAACAAGATTTTTAGATTTATTCAGCAAACCCTAACTTAGTCGTCCTCGGGAACCTACCCTAACAAAAAAACCATCTTGGGCAAGATGGTTAAACACAACGAGTATAAACCGACAAACTTGACTTTAGACCGCTTTTTCTGGCCCGGTAGCGACGGGCAGATCTGTGGTACTGTACTCTGTCCAAGAACCCTCATAAATTCGCACCTTGGGATAACCGAGCAGATGTTTGAGGACGATATACTGTAAAGTCGCTTCCCGTCCAGTACTGCAACTGACGATAATATTATCCGAGGGCTTGATGTTGCGTTGGGCAAGAATCTTCCTGATTTCGTCTAAAGATTTCAATTTATGGGGATTTTTCAGGGATTCATCGGGATTATTCGCTTCCGTAAAGGTCGGCCAGGGTATATTTTTCGCCCCCGGAATATGACCATTTCTCAGCCAGATATCCTGTTTCCCCTGAAAAAGTTCTTCCGGTCTAGGATCGATAAAAACCACATCGGGTTTGCCGATCAATTTCTCTACTTCTGCTAAAGTCACCCGAATCGAGGGATTATCACGGACAGTAAAGCTCCCGGGTTGATATTTAGGGAATTCTTTAGTTACCTTTTGTTCGGAACCCTTATAACCCTTAAACCCACCATCTAAGACGGCCACATCTCGGAAACCCGATCGCTCTAGTAAATAGGCCACCATGGTTGCCCCCAAGACATCGCGACCATCGGAATATACTACCACTCGATCGCCATTAGTGATTCCTGCGGCGGCAAAGAGACTGCCAATTTTATCCTCTTGCCAATATTGAACCGGTAAAAATCCGTTTGGACCGCGAAAATTATTGTCGGCTATATTCACCGCTTTTGGTAAATGACCGGTGATATATTCCAAAGGATTAATCCGCACATCGAGAATTTTTAACTTCGGATCGTTGAGATTTTGTGCTACCCACGCCGGCGATACAAAGTCTATCTTAGTCTCAGATTTAGACGTGGCCATCAGGGGCGATGACGGGGCTAAGGTAAAGGTTAAAATGCACAGAAGAACTAAAGTGAAAAAAGCAAGGGGACGGCTGTGAAACCGTCCCAGGGATAGACCCTTCCCTTGACGCAGTTTTGGTTTCATGATTCAGTGTCAGCGACGAATATCAAACGATAATTACTATAGGGCTTTGATTAGCTTTCTCCAAAAATTTAGGTATAGCGTGATATTTTTTTTTGGCAGCAAGTCGGTCAACTAATTAGGGTTTGCTAAAAAAGTTTGTTGGTGGGGTTAGGAGTCAGGAGCCAGTAGTCAGGAGCCAGTAGTCAGGAGTCAGGAGGGGAAGTCAGAATAACAGAATAACCTCGCACACTGAGAAGCGGAACCCTTTGCAATCGCCTTCGGAAAGTGCAAGGATTTTGAGTCCCTCGGATCGATTTATCAACGTTTGTCTTTGGCACTTTTCTTGAAAACAAAAGTCCCTAAACCATTTTCTAGCAAAGCTTTCACTGATATTCAGCCAACCCTAATTATTAATTTCTCCTTATTTCCTGATCGCCTTGGGTGTCTTTAATAACTGTTGCCACCAGATATGAACTAGGAGGGACCAAGCGATCGCTAAAAGCCAAGCGGCAAGGATATCACTAGGAAAGTGAACTCCTAAATAAAGACGAGTCCAAGCAATAATCAAAACCAAGGGAATTCCCAGTAAAACTACCCCGAAAAACCAGCGCGTTCTCCAAGATAAAATCAGTAAAGAAATGACTAACAGGGAACTAAATAAAGCATGACCGCTAGGGAAGGCAAAATCATCGGGTAACGGATAAAATAACTGCCAAAATTGCGGGCGATTTCGATGAAAAAAAATCTTGAGATTATAACTAATTGCCCAACCTCCGGCCATAGTCACAAGCAGATAAGCGAACCCATACCAGTATTTTTTTATAGCAAAAATCAGCAGTAAAATTGTTAGTATCGGAGCCACTCCCCAATAAGTACCTAATCCCGTTAGTTTTATGGCCAAAAAATTTAGGTTTAAATTAGTAGTTTGATGAATAGATAGCAGCAGGGATTTTTCCCACGCAAATCCTTGGGGCTGCCGGTCAATAGCGATCGCTAAATCCGTAAAAGTTAGGGATGTTAACAAGATGGCTAAGAAAAATAAGCTATTGTTTAAGTAAGTTTTGGGCATCACGGGGAAAAAGTGACGATCGAGGATAACAGGGGCATTTCTAATACCTGAAAATGAATTAGGCCCAGAATAACTAAAGTGTAAACTGTCGAGGAAAGTAATCCATTTCTTAATTCTTTTGGCCAATTGCGTTCTTCTTTCTCTCCACCGATTAATTCTTTCGTTCCGAACTGCATTAGCAGAATTCCCACCAGATTAGATAACCAATAACCAACCATGGCCGCTGGTAGAAAAAAATCGGCGTGCAAGCAAGCAATTAAACGACCGAAACCGTAGGCGATCGGCAGATTAAAAATTAGATCGTTCCACCAACACAGGGGCGATAATAAGTAACCAATCAAGACCAAGCTTCCGTTTTTGATTTTGTCCAGTAGATACATCTTTTTTTTAGTTACTAACTATTAGTTTTGTTTTTGGCTCTTCTAGGTTGTGTGTGATAAGTTTAACTTAAGTACCTAAGCAAAATTAGTTACACATTTCGATAAAGCTTTTGCCTTTTGCCTCTTGCCTCTTGCCTATCTTCACTAGGAAATTTATTTTGCAAGACTACTTACATAGGATTGATCGATCTTTGTGTCCTTTGTGTCTTTGTGGTTCGTTCCACCCCCTCTCTAGGAGGAATGTATCTTAGAATACATTTTACCCACCAAATCCAATAGAGCCTGTTTTTTTTGCCATCAGCAATCAACTATCTCTGCTATCTAGCTGACAGCTGATGGCTCACTACTAATTAACGCTGGATTTGGTCAAAAATCGCCCCATCAGCGAAGAATTTTTTCTGGATCGCATCCCAGCTACCGATCGCCGTATAGGGGAACAGATTCGACACTTTTGGATATTGTTTACTAAACTCTTTAGCCACAGTAGCATTAACCGGACGGAAACCCACCTTGGCGAATTCCCGCTGCGCTTCCGGAGTAAAGAGAAATTGGGCAAAAGCTGTCGCTACTTCCCGGGTTTTGCGTTTATCAACTATTTTATCCACTACGGCCACCGGTGGATCGATCGAAACATTGACCGGAGGAATAGTATAGGAAAAACCGGTTTCTCCTTTTTGACGGGCCAGAATCACCTCGTTTTCGTAGTTAAGCAGCACATCCCCCTGATCCTGTTTAAAGAAGACATCGCTGGCTTCCCGGGCATCTTTGGGTAATACAGGCACGTTTTTATAGACATTGCGGACGAAATTGGTCGCTTGTTGTTCGTTGCCTCCATTCCGAGTTACCGATCCCCACAGGGCCAGAAAATTCCACCGGGCCACCCCAGAGGTTTTCGGGTTGGCAGTGATGACTTTAATCCCCGATTTGGCTAGATCTGGCCAGTTGCGGACTGCTTTCGGATTACCCTGACGAGTAACTAAAGCTACCACGGAACGAGTGGCGATGGCGTTATTGGGGAGTTCTTTCTGCCAACCGGGGTTAACTAAACCCGCTTTTTGCAAGCGTTCCACGTCGGAACCGATAGCCAAATTTACCACATCTGCATCTAATCCGTCGATAACAGCGCGGGTTTGGGAACCAGAGCCGCCATAACTCTGTTTAATCACCACATCCTGTTTTTTCTCTCTTTTCCATTTGTCGACGAATAGAGGAATGATTTTTGAGTAGGCCGATTGAGTCACCGCGTAGGAAACCAGGGTGATTTCCACGGTTTGTTGTTTAGCTTGCTCTTTATCCGCAGCTGCCAGCAGATTACTCGATGCTGATAGGGGACTAAAAGTTAGTCCGATTCCCGTTGTGACGACGGCAGCCGTAGCTAGAGAAATAAAAGGTAAGAGGGTTTTCGGTTTTGGGGATCTAGGATCAGGGATCACGATGTCATCGGCTCCTTTGTTTATTTATGGGAGATTGCTAGGTATTTTTTCTAGAATTGTATTCTATACGAAATAAAAAACAATTACAATACATCAAAGAAAAAATTATACTGTTTGGGTTAGATGCAAATAAATCAAGCCATTAATGGCTTGATTAGCTGAAAAAAGTGTAAATATTCGATTTATACCGCTTAAATGCGCCTTTAAATCTGCCTGAAGCCTCTTTCTGCTTCCAGAATAGAGATTTTATCGTTTTTATGGAGAAGAAAGAAATTTTTAGCGATCACAAACCTTTCCCTAGGTGGCTTCACCGGTGAAGTTAGCGGACTTTAGCAACTATTACCCTAAAATTGAAGCGGTCTAACGACTTCCATCAATGTGCAGGGTGCGTTCCCAAAAATCCTGCATTAGAGAACGCACCCTACGGCTGAAACATTCCAGTCAGCCTAACGCAGGAATTTTGAACATTAGATAAGGTGCGTTACATTTCATTAACGCACCCTACAAGATCGGCGATCTGCTATGCAGTGCCTTCGGCATCGCACTGATAATAGACAACTTTAATGAGCGTATCGGTTAGGCCTAACGGCTAAGTTGAGCCGCCACGATTAGATTTGAGATTCTTGTGGTTCATCCTGTTTTGGTCGGCTCCAACGACTTGTTAGACCTTGCTTTGGTGGTAAGCTGACTACCTGCCTGCCACTTTCTGCTTGTCTTTTTTGCCAATCTACAAACATTGCATCCAAATCGTAGTTAAAGGATTTAGCGTGTTCTTCTCGAAATTTATGAATTTCATCTAAAATGTCATCTTGCCACATCGTTATAATCTCCTAAAAGTTCGTAAGGAGTACAAATTATGGGTAACTCGTATCCCAAATCAAGACTGAGCTCTGCCAACTTCCTCTGAATTTGAGCGTTGGCAATATGTTTACAGTTCCATGTTAACAAGTAATCTAGCCCGTGGACAGTCGCCGCAGCAATGTGAACCGCATCATCAGAAGCTTTGGCAGGAAGGTTGCTTCGTATAAGAAACTGGGCTGCCAAGTTGCGTACAGCTTGATTGAGTTCAACCAAAGGCATTTCATTGACAATTTCTAACCTTTTCAAAGCAATCTCTGTATCTCCCTTAGCGACTTCATCTAAAACAACCTGTGAAATATAGAGAAGAAAATCATTACGGCGATTTTGCCACCAGTCCCTTGTCGTTTCGATATTCCCAGCAATAACCAAGTTTTTGGTCGATCTGGCTGTCAGATAACCAATAACGCTGGTTTCAATATAGACGGTTTCCCTCACAGCACTTTCTGAATTTTATTTGTCCCTCACTCTATCGCATTTGAGCTTTATTTTGAGGGTTTGCGAGGGAATTAGTGCGTTACATTTCATTAACGCACCCTACAAGATCAGCGATCACACTAACGCACCCTACGATCGGAACGATCGCACTTGACTCGCTGGTCGGCATAACGGCCAAGTTATACGGCTTTTTTTGTGCAATGTGATCTAAAATAAAGGCATCTTACGACTAGGTGACAACAATGTATAAAATTTCTGTTAACCCTCAAATTCATTTTGGGAAGCCCTGCATAGAAGGGACGCGCATCACTGTGCAGAGTGTTCTTGAGTTGCTAAATGAGGGACTCTCTTTCAGTATAATTATTCAGGATTATTACCCTGATTTACAAATTGAAGACATTCGTGCTTGTCTGCAATATGCTATCGCTTTAGTAGCGGCTGAAGACATTAAACTCGTGTCGGCTTAATAATGAAATTTCTTCTCGATCAAGACGTTTACGCAATCACTGCGAGATTTCTGATTGATGCCGGACATGATGTGGTTCTTGTTGCTCAGCTTGGTCTATCACAAGCTAGTGATGAAGAAATACTTAGGACATCTCAGCAAGAAAATCGTATCCTCGTCACACGAGATAGGGATTACGGGAATCTTGTTTTTGTCAGAGCAGTTGGAACTGGAGTTATTTACCTTCGGGTATTACCCACGACAGTTAATGCAGTTCATGGGGAATTAGCGCGAATCATCAAAAATTACTCCGAAGTGGAACTAGCAGGAGCATTTATAGTCGTAGAACCGGATGGTCATAGGTTTAGAAAGCCGTTGCTTTATTAAGTCAGGTGCAACGTTGTGTTATACCCCGATCGCTTTGGCAATCACTTAATCTTGACGATCGATATGATGTAGGGGGTTTTAGCGTCAGCCTAACGCAGGAATTTTGAACATTAGATAAGGTGCGTTACATTTCATTAACACACCCTACAAGAGCGGCGATCATACTCCCCGTTAACGCTCCTTGCGCCTATCTGTTTTGGCTCTGATTGCGTCCTTGTTCCCCGCTTCAGCCTCTAGATTTCCGAGTCCAGTCACTGGGGGCAGGTCGGGAGTCACTGTGTCCCTTACAGGGTAGGTCTTTCACCTACATCCTTTTTGTCAGTTATGCTGTTTTATCAGCACTCTAGGCTATTTATTCCCCTAGAAACGAATCGCACCGTTACACTTCGTTAACGCACCCTACAAGAGCGGCGTGCTGCTACGCAGTGCCTTCGGCATCACACTGGTTCTAGAACATAAAATGTTAATATTTGAATGAAACAACCAAATAGTTATCGAGCAATGATTATGGTTAAACCACAAGCTGAATCCAGCCGTAAAGTACTTCTCTATCCTGGTGAGGATAGTTACTTTGTTGTCGAAGTTCCTAGTTTGCCAGGATGTATTAGCCAGGGAAAAACTCGTGAGGAGGCTCTAGCCAATATTGAAGAGGCAATCGCTCTGTATATCGAAGTTTTACAGGATCGGGGTGAACCTGTTCCCAATGATACGGTTGAGGTCATTCTGGTATGAGTAAATTACGTGTTATCTCAGGCGCAGAATGTGTAAAAGCACTTGAGCAAATAGGCTTTGCCGTAGAGCGTCAGCGTGGAAGTCACATGATTTTAGTACGTGAAGCTCCCAAAACAACAGTCTCGGTACCAGATCATCAAGAACTAGATCGAGGTACTTTACGCGCAATTATTCGGCAAGTCGGCTTGAGCGTTGACGAATTTGTTGAGCTTTTATAAAGCATTTTACTATGGGATTACACTCCCACAGATAATTCAGAATTTTCCGGTTCTAGAGCAACCCATAAAATTGTCGGCATAAACCTGCAAAATATCATCGGTACGTTACACTTCGTTAACGCACCCCACAAGATCAGCGATCGCACTCAGCACCAAGATCTCTAGGTTGTCCGCTCCACCGCATTGTTGTGTTGCTGGCGCAACTAGCTAACTATGGCTTCCAACTACCATCAAACCACTTATGGTAGAGGGCGTAGTCACCGCCACGAGCAAAAACATCAATCCTGCCAGCATTCCAAGAAACGGCAGCCGGATCAGAAGTCAAGATCCCACCGAGGGATTCCCAGTCTGACCAACCATTCTCAAAATACTTGTGATACAGCGCATTGTCTCCACCCCGAACAAAAATATCCAGCCGTCCGGCTGCCCATGAGGAAGCATCAGGGCTGGAAGTCAAAACGCCGCCGAGAGATTCCCAGTCTGACCAACCATTCTCAAAATACTTGTGATACAGCGCATTGTCTCCACCCCGAGCAAAAACGTCAATTCGACCATTGCCCCAAGAGACTGCACTTGGATCGGAGGTCAAAACGCCACCGAGGGATTCCCAGTCTGACCAACCATTCTCAAAATACTTGTGATATAGCGCAGCATCCTCACCCCGGACAAAAACATCCAGTCGTCCCGGTGCCCATGAACAAACATCAGGTCCGGACATGAGATAACCGCCTAAAGATTCCCAGTCTGACCAACTATTCTCAAAATACCTGTGGTAGAGCGCATTGTCTCCGCCCCGGGCAAAAACGTCAATTCGACCATTGCCCCAGGAGACTGCACTCGGATCGGAGGTCAAAACGCCGCCTAAAGATTCCCAGTCTGACCAACTATTCTCAAAATACCTGTGGTAGAGCGCATCATCACCACCTCGGACAAAGACATCCAGTCGTCCCGGTGCCCATGAACAAACATCAGGTCCAGACGTGAGATGACCGCCCAACGTTTCCCATCCTCCCCCCGACGTAGAACCTCCCGGCGACGGAATAGGAACTCCCTCAATAGAATAAGCAACCACGTACACATTACCTTCAGAAGGCATCGCTACGATCTGATAACGCACACCTCCCGCATGAGATTTGTCTACTGTCAGTCGTCCTAAGAAATCATCGCCACTGCCAGTGTCATATTCCCAGAAGTTCACATCAACAGCATCAGAAAAAGGCACCCGCAAATTCGGTCGAACAATTTGCCCACCATTGATGTTGTAATACTTGCTGGGCGGCCAAACTTTAGCGACACGCTCTTGGTTTGAAAGATTGAGATAGAGTTGGTCAGGATCGTTGCGGGCGATGTCGATCGCTGAAATTAATCCTGGAACGACGCTAATTAATGCCTTTGCGGCTTGTAGGGCGGCACCTACGGCAGCACCTGTCGGTCCAAAAAAAGATGCCGAGCCAGCACCAACATCAGCAACCTTTTTCACGGTATCAACGACTGCTTGAATAGCACCGGCATCAGTACCGCTCGAAACCACTTTGCAATCGATCGCATGAATGATCAGCTCAGGCATTTTTTACTCCTTAGTACAAGTTGAAATTCGATTCACCTAATGGACTTGGACACTAAACTTAGGCTTCAGATAGTTGACCTACGACGATAAAATTGCACGAGAACTCAAAATAGCCGCTCATTATCAAACGGCTATGACTCATCACACAAACTCACACTGACTTAACTCAGCGCTCTGACAAGTAACCTAAACCATTTCCTTACTGAACTGAGGAATGAAGCAGCCCAACTATATATTATGCGGAAATTTTCCGTATATCACGCCAAATACGCATTTTTAAAAGAATCTTTCCGTATATTACACTCAAATGGAGCGATCGCAAGAAGTTTTCCGTATAATATTACGATAAGCGTGTTATGCCGATTAGCGTACTCTGTTATGAACCCTTCCCCACTGATTTGTTCAAAGTTTTCTCGTTGTGCGACTGTCAGATGAACTTTATCTCGCCTACATCTTCCCATGATTGATGTCCTCAGTTGAGCTTATCTATTGCCCTATTTTAGCTGTGTCAGCCCAGTAGGGTGTGTTAGCGTCAGCCTAACGCAGGAATTTTGAACATTAGATAAGGTGCGTTACATTTCATTAACGCACCCTACAGCTACGGTTGTCCCTGTGAATGGGGTTTAGCTTCGTGTATATGAATTAACTGAGATCCTGGATAATTTTCAGGTTGATCTAAACATTCTTTGTCAAGATCTTCACAGATTGTTTCCAGTATCCTCTGCAACATATCAAATTCAGTCGTTTCTTTGAAAACCATTAATCCGGGATATTCTGAGCCTTTTATGTTTGTTTTTCCTTCGTCGTCTTGAGAATAAACGTACCAACTTATAATTAATACATCGCTATCAACCAAGACAGCCCTAACAGATGCAGGGGAATAAAAGCGTTTTATGTAGAGATGAGCCTTATAGCGATTATCAGGATCATTTCGGTTGTTACGTTCTCTGAGATGCAATTCCTTTGGAACTTGTAAAATCCTATCCTTTGTATCTCCACCTAAATTAAGCTTATCCCAGATTTCATCGCACTGTTGATAAAGAATAATCTTCGTGTTTAAGCGCATGAGAGGATCAAGGATGTTATCCCTAAGTAAAACTCCTGAATGTTGAATGAAAGTTATCTTTTCAGGAGTTTTATTTTGATTAATCCATTCAATAAGCTCTTTATAAAGAATATCTTGTTGATTTATTTTAAGGTTTCCGCTGTTAATTGCTTTTCTGAAATTGATAATTTCTGCTTTTAAGTCGTTGGTAGATGATTGAACATTGTTTGTTGCTTTTCGATTTGATAGTAGAGAGCCTGCTATAAAGCCTAGAAGTGCTAAAACTATCGCACTTAATTTAGACTCCACCTCCTTAATACCCAACAAGTTTAGTATGGTAATTACTAACGAAGTAGTAATGGTTGCGTATAGTTCAAGGTTTTCACCCTTTGATATATCCTCCCATGCTTCTCTGAGATAACGCCGCATATCATTACCACCTTTGTAATCTTTTGACTAAGTTGACAGTATTGTAGTCTAACTATTACCGATCGAGAATGGATCCGGAAGAGATCGCCAAAATAGTTTAAAAATCGGCCGAGAATTTCTAGGATAGAAGTAAAGACCATCCTTGCCTACTTTTTCTATGATCCTAGCCGCCGAAACTGGACTAAAAACCGCTACTCTAGACGTAAAAGGCATGAAATGCGCCGGCTGTGTGAGTGCCGTAGAAAGACAACTCAGCCAAAATCAAGGGGTAAAATCGGCCCAGGTTAACCTAATCACGGAAATTGCCGTGATTGAATACCAACCGGATGCGATCGCACCAGAGCAGTTAGCCGCAAAATTAACCGCGATTGGATTCCCCACCCAACCGCGCAGCTCATCGACTCCCCTTTCTCAACAAAATCAACGTCGGCAAAACCAACAAAAAGAACGGCAACAACAATTATACCGATTAGCGATCGCTTGTTGTTTACTGGTTTTTTCCCTGATTGGTCACTTACACCACATCGGGGGACCGGAAATCCCCATCCTTCAAAGTATTGCTTTTCACTGGACTTTAGCCACCCTAGCCATTTTATTCCCCGGCCGCGATATTTTCATCGATGGTTGGCGGGGATTACGGCACGGAATGCCAAATATGAACACTCTCGTTAGTTTAGGCACAGGTAGCGCCTATATAGCCAGTTGTTTGGCTCTTATCTTTCCTAATCTCGGTCTAGAGTGCTTTTTTGATGAACCGGTCATGCTGTTAGGGTTTATTCTCCTCGGACGGACTCTAGAAGCGCATTCCCGTCATCGCGCAGCCGCAGACTTAGAAGCGCTTACCTCCCTACAACCGGCAGTGGCTCACCTGATTGGTAGTACAGATGACCGTGTGGGCGTGGCCATTCCCGTGGAACAGTTGCGCGTCGGGGAATGGGTGCGCGTCTTACCCGGGGAAAAAATTCCCGTGGATGGGGAGATTATTCAGGGAAGAACCACGGTAGATGAAGCTTTATTAACGGGGGAATCGCTGCCGGTGGTTAAGGAAATGGGAGATCTAGTCATTGCTGGCAGTTTCAATCTCTCTGGTGCGATCGCTGTGCAAACTCGTCAGGTGGGGACCGATACCACCCTAGCTAAGATTATCGCAGCCGTGGAATCAGCCCAAACTCGCAAGGCCCCGGTGCAGAAGATAGCGGACCGGGTAGCGGGTTATTTTGCCTACGGAGTGATGATAATTGCCCTAATTGTGCTGCTCTTTTGGTATTTTTGGGGAACTAGGCTCTTTCCAGAGGTGTTAGGGTCAACCACAGGACACCACGAGATGATTCAACCCACTTCTCCCCTACTTTTGTCCCTAAAATTAGCGATTTCTGTACTTGTGGTCGCTTGTCCCTGCGCTCTCGGTTTAGCCACACCGACGGCCCTACTGGTGGGAACCAGTTTAGCAGCCGAAAGGGGTATTTTGATTAAAGGGGGTGATGTTTTGGAAACCGTCTCGCAACTGCAAACGGTGGTTTTTGACAAAACGGGAACCCTTAGCCAAGGTCATCCAGAAATTACCGATTGTTTGAGTTTTTCTATCCTTAATTCCCTGGAAATTCAACAATTAGCGGCAGTAGTGGAGAGTGGCACTAATCATCCTCTTGCTCAGGCGATTTTAGACGCGGTTACTCCTCCTACTAATCTGACGGGGGAAGATTTTCAAACTGTGGCCGGATTGGGAGTTTCTGCAAGGGTGCAGGGGTCGAAAATTGTTCTAGGAAATCGGCAATGGTTGGCGCAGAACGGCATTAAAATCGATGAAACTATCAGGGGGATTCAAGAGCTTTTACAAGCGGGTAAAACGGTGATTTATCTGGGGATGGAAGAACAATTACTCGGCGCGATCGCTTTTCAGGATCGATTACGTCCCGATGCTCAAACAACCGTGAATCAGTTACAAAAACTCGGTTTAGAGGTGATTTTACTCAGTGGTGATCGCCAAGAAGTGGTGACAGCGATCGCTAATAGTTTAGGTATTAGCCAATTTTATGCCGAAGTTGCCCCCACCGAAAAATCCGCCTTAATTGCCGACCTACAGACAAAAGAGGGCAAAATCGTGGCTATGGTCGGGGATGGTATCAATGATGCTCCTGCACTAGGACAGGCTAACATCGGTATTGCTCTGGCCGGTGGCACGGAGGTGGCCATGGAAACAGCCGGGATCGTTTTAATTAGCGATCGCCTGGAGGATGTGGTGCAATCTCTGCATTTAAGTCTGGCCACATGGCAAAAAATCCGACAAAATCTTTTTTGGGCTTTGGGTTATAATACCTTTGCTATTCCCATTGCTGGTGGTTTATTACTACCCCGTTGGGGTCTAGCTTTCAGTCCGGCCCTAGCAGCAGCTTTAATGGCTTTTAGTTCGGTTATGGTAGTGAGTAATTCCTTGCTTTTACGTCGTCAATTTCCCCCACTCAAATCGACGCAGGAATGCAAAAATTAAAGCAATGCCGATTTTTTCTCGATAAATCCATCAAGCACCAAAAAGAGCGACTCTCTTATTCTTTGTGTGATAAGTTTCACTGATACAGGAGCGATCAATCTCTGTGTATTCTGTGTCTTTGTGGTTCGTTACCCAAGAGAGCCAAGATGGTATTTTGTCCCTGTCTTTGTCAGTTGACGGAGACAGGAACAAATCGGGTTAAGCGGTAATTCTGGTCAGGGATTGGCCTTGATAATTGTTGGTAATAATCTGGTGAATAGATTCAAAAAATCGCCGACAACGATTATTAGTTCTCAGGGGCAATTCATGATTTTTTACCAATAAATCGATCTGAAGTTCCGAGCTAGTGGGAGGATGAATAAACAATTCCACTTTCACTAACTGGGGAAAGAAAGCATCGTTAGGAACTTCCGATAAAAGCAAGACATCGGTCCGGCGCTTGATGATTTCAAATTCACCCAAACTTAATATATCATCGTATAAAAACCCGGTCTGATGAGGAGAAATCCCGACAAAATAGGAACAGCAATAGCGAGCCATGGCAGGGAAAAGATGATAAATTGGTCAAGGTTAATCGGTCAAAATCAGGCCATTGAACTACTACAAAGAGCGCTTGAAGTCAATTCGATCGCTCCCGCTTACTTATTCGCCGGCGCTAGGGGGATCGGACGCAATCTGGCCGCAAAATGTTTCTGTCAAGACTTGTTAACTAGAGATCGATCTCCAGAAACAAGGGAATTAATCCTGAAACGCTTTTTAGGGGGCAATCATCCCGATTTACTCTGGATTGAACCCACTTATCAACACCAAGGCAAACTGCTCACCGCAAAAGAAGCACAGGAAAGCAATCTCAAGCGTAAAGCCCCCCCGCAAATCCGCATCGAACAAATTCGCGAGATTACTAACTTTTTAAGTCGTCCTCCCCTGGAATCGGCCCGCTCTGTGGTGGTGATCGAGGAAGCAGACACCATGACGGAATCGGCGGCAAATGCGCTCTTAAAAACGCTTGAGGAACCGGGGAAAGCCACTTTAATCCTGATTGCTCCCAGTCCCTCCTCTTTACTACCGACTCTCGTTTCTCGCTGTCAACATATCCCTTTTCAGCGTCTTTCGGAAGAAAATCTCGCTCAAGTCCTCCGCTCTAACGGACACGCTCGCGTTCTCAATTATCCGGCAATTCTCGGTTTAGCCCAAGGTAGCCCCGGAGAAGCGATCGCTGCTTTAGAATTTCTCGACAGTCTCCCCCAAGATTTACCGCGATCTTCCGGCAAATTTCCCCTAAAACTCTCCCAAGCACTGGAATTAGCCAAAATTATCGCTCAAAATCTTGACACGGAAACCCAATTATGGTATGTGAGTTATCTTCAGTATGAGGATTGGCAACGACGACGAGAGCGATCGATTTTAGAAATCTTGGAAAAAACCCGCCGGCAGCTGTTAGCCTACGTTCAACCCCGTTTAGTCTGGGAATGCACTTTCTTGGCATTAGCCAAGCTATCCACCGCCCAAAAGCCTTAAAATTGTTATATTTATCGATCGAGTGGGGAGAAAGACCATGAAAATCAAATCCTTAGTTTTGCTGATTCTGTTAACCTTGACTACGGTTTTAGGCGCTTGTCAGGGAGGAAAAGAAGCCGAAGAACCGAAAAATGGCTCTCCTGCGGTGGAATCCCCCCAAAAAAACGAAGATAGCGATGAAGACGGGGAAAAGCAGCAAAAAGACGGTGATAATGACCAGAATAAAGGCGATGACGATGATGATGACTAGGGTTTGCGGCAAAAAGTTTTTCTTGGGGGCAGGGTGTGGGGTGTGGGGTGTGGGGTGTAGGGTTTTACCGATTTTGAAGGGGTCAATTACCTAATTTTCAGGGAAAAAGTCCCTGAATTTTCCCCCCGATCACTCCCATATCTGGTACTTTTTGATTTACAAAAACTCTAAAAGTCTTAACCCACAAGGGTTTTACCATTATTCAGCAAGCCATAACTAAATCCCTAGCATAAAAAAATCGGGTGAGCCTTAACCCACCCGATCGCATATAGATTGAAATCAACCTATAACTGTGGTACAAACTGTTCTTTTTCGGGAACGTAGGCGTATTCAGCCACAATCTGCCGGAATTCTCCCCCATCGATCGTTTCTTTTTCGATCAGCAGGTCCACCACTCGATCGATCACTTCGCGATGATCCCGGACAATTTGCCGAGAAATTTCATGACAGTGTTCCACGATCGATCGCACCTGATCATCGATGCGAGTAGCGACCTTCTCAGAATACTCGGAACGAGTCATCAAACCGCCACCGAGGAACACCTCACCCCCTTGACTTTCTAGGGACAAAGGACCCAAATCGCTCATCCCGAAACGAGTCACCATCTGGCGGGCCATATCAGAAACTTGCTGTAAATCACCACCGGCACCGGTAGTCACCTCATCATAGCCGAAGATTTCTTCCTCGGCTGCGCGACCACCTAAAGCACCGGAAATCCGGGCCATTAACTGCGCTTTCGTGGTTAAACCCTGTTCTTCGTTGGGAGTGAACCAAGTTAAACCCTGGGCCTGTCCCCGGGGAATCAGAGTCACTTTCTGGACGGGATCGTGATCTTTTAAGAGCGTACCCACGATCGCATGGCCCACTTCATGGTAAGCGATTAAGCGCTTGCTCTTGCTATCGACTAAAGGAGTGCCTTCCATACCGGCGATAACGCGATCTACCGCGTCATCTATCTCTAGGAGGGTAATGGCATCTTTACGACGACGGGCGGTTAAAATTGCCGCTTCGTTCAGTAAATTGGCTAAATCTGCTCCACTGAACCCCGGAGTGCGACGGGCGATCGCTTCGATGGAAACGTCGTTGGCCAGCTTTTTATTGCGGGCGTGAACGTCTAAAATCTCTAAACGACCTTTAAAATCGGGCGCATCCACGGTTATTTGCCGATCAAAACGGCCCGGACGCATGAGAGCGGAATCGAGAACATCGGGGCGGTTAGTGGCGGCAATGATGATAATTCCCGTATTCCCCTCGAAACCGTCCATTTCTGTCAATAATTGGTTTAGGGTTTGTTCCCGTTCATCGTTACCACCACCGATACCGGCACCCCGTTGACGACCTACCGCGTCAATTTCATCGATAAAGATTAAACAGGGAGCATTTTCCTTGGCTTTTTTGAACAAATCGCGCACGCGAGAAGCACCGACACCGACGAACATTTCCACAAATTCCGAACCGGAAATGCTGAAGAAAGGTACACCCGCTTCACCGGCGATCGCTTTAGCCAACAGGGTTTTACCCGTACCAGGAGGACCAACTAACAGGACTCCTTTGGGGATTTTGGCCCCGACGGCGGTAAATTTCTCCGGTTGTTTGAGGAAAGTGACGACTTCCTGTAATTCTTCCTTCGCTTCGTCAATTCCCGCCACATCATCAAAGGTGATGCCGGTTTTTGCTTCCATCTGGAAGCGAGCTTTTGATTTACCAAAACTCATCGCTTGACCCGGACCGCCTGGGATATTATTAGAACGGCGGAACAGGAAAAAGAGAGCGGCAATCAGCAAAAAGGGGAAAAGTAGATTACCGAGGAATCCCCACCAAGCGCTTTCATTCCGCATCGGGTGAGCATCGAAACTAATTTTAGAATCGCGTAAACGGGCGATCAAATCCGGGGAATTGGCCGGTAAATCGACCCGTAGGCGTTGTACTCGGTTTTCTAGTTCTGGATCTAGGGCCTGTACGATCGCGGTTCTGCCCCCTTCGTAGAGATCGACGCTAACAACCCTACCACTGTCTAGGTATTCTAGAAAGCGTCCGTAGGTCATGCGGGTAGTGGCGGTGTTATTGCCGATATTACTGGTGGCGGTGGCAAAAGTGCCTTGCCAGAGGAAAAAACCGACCACAAGGGCGGGCAATGTCCACAGTAAAATCGTTTTCCAGGATAGTTTCATGTTTGTTTAGTGGTTCTAGGATAAAGATTTTTGCTTAACTCATTTAGCTGTTTTTGTCAAGGATTTTAGGTTATTTTTTCGAGATTAATCCCCGCAGCCAATTAAATCTTAACTAAATGTAACGTAATTCTCATAATTCTGACAAGAATGGTGACGAGAGATTTTGGCTCTCTTGGGTTTGGTGGGTAAAATGTATTCTAAGATACATTCCTCCTAGCGGGGGGGTGGAACGACCCACAAAGACACAAAGGACACAAAGATTGATCGCTTCTATGTAAGTTAAACTTATCACACAGAACCGAGAAGAGCCAGATTTTTTTGGTTCATTTGTTCTAACAAGAGTCTCATGGTTTCTGGGATCAGCTGTACTGAATTTAAACTGCCTCAAGGTATATACTATATCTATTGATACGAAAATCATCTCTAAGATATTAGAATTGCTTCTTTTTCCCATATTTGATAATTTTGCTAGATGTAACCAATTAAAGATAGAGTTAGTATCTCAACAAAATTTTTACCCTGATTTGACCTTTATTCACGAGCCAACAGGAGCTAAGTTTGCTGTGGATAGAAATTACTATTGATGAGGAGAGTGTTTAGTGAAGTTAACGCCACTTGTGCCACCGATTAAGTGTCAAGGAATTAAAACTAAATTGGTAAAAGATGTTAAAAATATTGTGTCTGATCTGAGCTTTGGGCGTTGGATAGAACCCTTTTCTGGATCGGGGGTGGTGGCTTTTAATATTAATCCCAAAAAGGCTTTACTTGCGGACACAAATACTCATATTATCCAGTTTTATAATAATCTAAAAAATCAATTTATTACCAGTAAAACTGTGAAGCTTTTTTTGCAAGAAAATGGTCAAGTTCTTAAGGAGCAGGGAGAAAGTTATTATTATCAAGTACGAGAAAGATTTAATCAAGCTCCTAATTCTCTAGATTTTTTATTTCTCAATCGCTCCTGTTTTAATGGCGTGATGAGATTCAATCGTAAGGGACAGTTTAACGTACCTTACTGTCATAAATCAGAACGATTTTCTCAAGCATATATTACCAAAATAGTCAATCAAGTTATTGCCCTAGAAAATATTCTTATTAAAACTGATTATAATTTTCAAGTTGCTGACTTTCGAGAGACTTTATCTAATTGGCAAAAAACAGACTTGATCTATCTCGATCCTCCTTATTTAGGGAGACACACCGATTATTTTAACTCTTGGTCTCAAGAGGATGAAGATTGTTTGGTGACTATTTTAAAGGATATTTCTTGTCGGTTTATTTTGTCCACTTGGCACAGTAATCAGTTTAGAAGCAATCCTTTAATTAAAAAAAATTGGAGTGCTGATAAGTTTTATATCTATACTAAACAGCATTTTTATCATGTGGGTTCCACAGAAAAATTACGTCATCCGATCACCGAAGCGCTCATTACTAACTTTAACATTCCCTTGTTGCCAGAGCGAGGAACTGATTTGCAACAACTGTCATTATTGCCATCGACAGCAGAAAATGAGGGAGTGAGAACAGTCTAGAAGATGCCTAGTTGCTAATTCTCACTCCTTACTATTTAGGGTTTGCTGAATAAATCTAAAAACCTTATCCAACAAAGTTTTTAGACTTTTTTTCCCTCAAAAAGTGCCGACCATTGGAGTGATTGGGGGGAAAATTCAGGGACTTTTTCCCTAAAAATTAGGTAATTGACTCCCTCAAAATCGGTAAAACCCTACACCCCACACCCCACACCCTGCCTCCACGAAAGACTTTTTGCCGCAAACCCTATTTATCCTTGGCTTTGGCGCAGATGGTCGTTAATTTGGCGTTTACGCTTTTCTTGGGGGGTAGTGCTAGTAATTTCGCCAAAATCTTCACTACTCATGGAAAGATGGGACATTATCTTTCTTTTGCGCTCTTTAGCGGTTAATTCCGGTGAAGGAGTTACTGGAGGCGGCGCTGCCACAGGTTCCGCTGCCACCGGGGGAGTTTCCACAATTGGCAGCGGTTTTTGGGGAATATAGTCAGCACCAGTGGTACTTCTGGAGAGATGATCGAGAATGCGCCGTTTGCGATCGTCAGTAGCCATAAAAATCTTTGCCAGTCTAGTGTGAACTTTTGTAACTATCACCCATTGTCAAACATCCCTATCTCCTTGAGAAGTCAAGGGAGATTTTATTTTCAGCGATTGAAGACATATAAAACCTGCGATCGCATTTATCTGGTCGTGGAACTGGGGGCCTTCTCGCCCAAGGTGATAAGATAAAAAACTAAGTCTTTGAAAATATGACAAAGGATTTATCTATCATGACACCCTCTTTAGCTAACTTTCTCTGGAGCCTTGTTTTAGGTGCGGTTATCGTCCTGATCCCCGCCACTATCGGTTTGATTTTCATCAGTCAATACGACAAGATCAAACGCACTTAATTTAATTTAACCCTAAAATGCCTAGACCGATTCCGTCTGGGCATTTTAGCTGATTTTGGAACTGGCAACAGCGATCGCACCGACTACCCGATATCCCTCTGTGCGTAAAACCTGCACAGCTTCCTCGATCGTGGTTCCTGTGGTATAAATATCGTCAATTAAGAGAATCGGCACTGATTTGGGTAAATTTTTCCCCAGTTGAAAAGCCGCTTGCATCGTCTTTTTTCTTTCCTCGGCTGCCAGACTAAATAAAGCTGCCGTGTTCTTAATCCGAATTAATCCGCGACTAGCCAGAGGATAACCGGTTAAACGACAAAAACCTTCGCCAATGACTTCTGCTTGATTAAAACCCCTTTCCTTTAATCTTTCTGGGTGGAGAGGGATAGGAATCACCGTCAAACGTTTATCGGTGAGGGGAGGACGAAGCAGCCAAGTTTCCCCCATGCAACTGCCTAGCAAAGAGCCGAGAGCGGGATGGCGATCATATTTCATTTTAGCGATCGCCTGTTTTAATTTACCTTCATAGCGTCCCCAGATAAACAGGGGAATAGAACCACGCCAGAGAAAAAGCGGGTTATTCTGACGATAGGCCTGTAATTGTCCCTCACAATCACGGCAAAGCTCTCGATCGCTCTGCCGTTGACAAAGAGGACAGGGAGACTTAAGAAATAAAGCGAGAAAAGGTTCGAGCATGGGAAGCGAAAGTTTTAGCTAGATGCTGATTTCCATCGTCAAAAACGGTCAAATAATGGGGATTACTCCGCTCGATCGAAAGACTAATCCCTTGCGCTCCTTCGGACTCTATATCCTGTAGATAACCCCCCTGATGCTGTTGTGCTTCCTCAAAAGAAGCAAAGGGACCAAAATAGTAGATACAGTGGGGATAAAGGGAGGTAATTTTCAGCCACCAAGGCGTGTTATCGTCAGAAATTTTATTTGTCTCCAAGAAAGATAAAATCATGTTCTGGTAGTGATAGGGGACAGGGATTGCAGGAATCAAGGACAGGTTTTGAGGAACTTTGCCCCTATAATTCCGATCTGCTGGCCAAAAAGTCGAGCTTTTGGCCAAAGAGAGTCTTTTTATCGTATTAGATTAACAAGGGGATCGGTCGCAAAATCAAAAGAGATTCTAAAAATTCCCCTCAGCCAAGGGGAAGCGGATCGAGATAGGATAGTAAAGAGTTTTTTTGTAGAAAGCTAAGGGGATCAGATAACTATGAGCCAGATCACGGACACGGATAAGAGTCTTGAGGCGATGAAGAAGTTTGCCGAACAGTACGCTAAAGGTACAAATACTTATTTCTGTAGCGATCTCTCGGTGACAGCGGTAGTAATTGAGGGATTAGCGCGTCATAAGGACGAATTAGGCGCTCCTTTATGTCCCTGTCGTCACTACGAAGACAAAGAAGCGGAGGTAAAAAATACTTTCTGGAATTGTCCCTGTGTGCCGATGCGGGAACGGAAAGAATGTCACTGTATGCTGTTTATTACCCCCGATAACGAGTTTGCTGGGGAAGAACAGGTAATTTCCCTCGACTATATCCAAGAAGTCCGCGAATCGATGAAGGGGCATTAGTATAGGGTAATGACAGCCAGCGCTTTTGGGCAAGGAATCGACGAATTTAATCGCCAGCAATTCTATGCTTGTCATGATACCCTAGAGGCTTTGTGGATGGAGTCCGCAGAGCCTGAAAAAACCTTTTATCAAGGCATTTTGCAGATTGCTGTCGCTTGTTACCATCTAGAAAATAATAACTGGCGCGGAGCGGTAATCCTTTTGGGAGAAGGGGTTAGACGTTTGCAACACTATCAACCCGATTACGAGGGGATCAACGTGACGCACTTGGTGGGGGAGAGTTTGGATCTATTAAACTTTTTACAGAATCTCGATCCCCAAGCTTTACCGGCAGTGCTAGAAGCGATGAAAAGCAATCAGGAACATCCTCATGCCCACCTCGATCGATCTATCTGTTCTCTGCCGAAAATCCTCAAAAGTCATCCCGTTCTCTAAAAAGCTAGATTAGTTAGTAAGTACAAACGTCTATAGGTGACATTTCTATGAGAGCAAGATACGCAAAAATCAGAGGATGGCTAGTTACCCTCGTTTCTACTAGCTTAATCATGGGATTAGGTACTTCTCCCCTAGTCAAAGCACAGCAGAATATTGTACCGGGTAATGCCATGACAGTGCGATCGGATATTCAGGAGGCGAACTCAAAAACCGGGGTAATTACTGCTCGGGGTAACGTACAAGTGTTCTATCCCGCTCGCAAAATGCAGGCCACTTCCGCTCAAGCTCAGTATTTTAGCCGCGAACGTCGTTTAGTGATGACGGGTAACGTTTACGTTTTGCAGGAAGGCAACAGTATCCGCGCCGAAACGATGACTTATCTTGTCGATGAGGGCAGATTTATCGCTACTCCCCAAACCAGTCAGCAGGTGGAGTCAATTTATTTAGTCAAAGATAACGAAACTTCCCCCCAACCGGCAGCCTCCCCGACACCCGCGCCCATACCTTCCCCTTCCCTCCCCGCTGCTCCAATTATTAACCCGCAGTGATTAGGAGTCAGGAATCAGAATTCAGGAGGAGATAGGGTGATAGGGTTTTGGGGTGATAGGGTGATGAGACAGCTTCCCCACGTCCCCACTTCCCCATTTCCCACTTCATAATTCATAATTCCCCCACTTCCTAATTCATAATTCATAATTCCCCCACTTCCTAATTCATAATTCATAATTCATAATTCATAATTCCCAACACCGGATAAAGATGACTTTAGTATTAGAAAATATCCATAAATCCTACGGTAAAAGGCTCGTGGTTAACCGGGTGAGTATTACTGTTGCCCCGGGGGAAATTGTCGGGTTATTAGGACCAAATGGTGCGGGAAAAACCACAACTTTTTATATCGCCACGGGATTAATTAAACCGAATCTGGGGCGCGTTTGGCTCGATCAAAAAGAAATTACCAAATTACCCCTTAATCAAAGGGCGCGTCTGGGTATTGGCTATCTGACGCAGCAGGCCAGTATTTTTCGTTATTTAACTGTATCAGAAAATATTCAGTTAGCCCTAGAACAGTCGGGAGTTCCCTTTTCCCAACGGGCAAATCGTCTCTATGATTTATTAAAAGAATTTCGCCTCGATAAGATTGTTCGCACTAAAGGAGCCTACGTTTCCGGAGGAGAAAGAAGGAGGACGGAATTAGCTCGCGCTTTAGCGGTGGGAGTCAACGGACCAAGATTTTTATTATTAGATGAACCTTTCGCCGGGGTGGATCCGATCGCCGTGTCCGAGATTCAAGCGATGATTGCTGGTTTAAGGGATCGTCAGATGGGAATTTTAATTACTGATCACAATGTGCGAGAAACTTTGGCTATCACTAATCGGGCTTATATTATGCGCGAAGGGCAGATTTTAGCGGCGGGAAGTGGCGAAGAACTTTATAATAATCCTCTGGTGCGTCAGTATTATTTGGGTGATAATTTTTTCAGATAATTGTTATTAATAAAAATCGCTGCATTATATCATGAAAGTTGGCAATTGGCAAGGAAATTTAAGTAGAATACCCGGATTTAGCATCTTAGACCGCTATATTTTTGTCGAGTTATTATTGCCCTTTTTATTTGGTATGGGTTTATTCACTTCTTTGGGAGTGGCGATCGGTACTTTATTTGATTTAGTGCGACGCATTACTGAATCGGGTTTACCTTTTACTTTGGCCCTAAAAATTCTCTTATTAAAAATGCCAGAGTTTATCGTTTTAGCCTTTCCCATGTCGATACTTTTAGCGGCTTTAATGGCCTACAGTCGTTTAGCCAGTGATAGCGAATTAATTGCTTTTAAAAGTATTGGAATTAGTGTTTATCGCCTAATAATTCCCGCCATTGTGCTAAGTTTAATAGTGACGGGATTAACCTACGTTTTTAACGATTATGTGGCTCCAGCTGCCAGTTATGAAGCTAATGCTACCATGACCAAAGCCCTACGACCAAATCGCAAATCTTTTATTGAAGATAATATTATTTATCCTGAATACGGCAAAGTGCGGCCAGCGAATGGAGGGGAACCCCAAACGGTATTAAGAAGGTTATTTTATGCCGAAAGATTTAACGGTCAAGAAATGTTAGGTTTAACCATTCTCGATCGCACCCAACCGGAAGTTAATCAAATTATTACCTCAGAATCAGCTTCTTGGAATATTGAAAAAAATATCTGGGATTTTTATAACGGCACAATTTATCTAATTGATCCTAAGGGTTCCTATCGTAATATTGTCCGCTTTCAACATCAACAATTAGCCCTACCGCGTACCCCCTTAGATTTAGCTTTTCGAGGCCGAGATGGTTCAGAAATGACCCTAAGACAAGCGCAGGAATACCTAAAAATACTGCAATTAAGCGGCAATCCTACCAAAATTAGAAAACTACAGGTTCAAATCGAGCAGAAAATATCTTTACCCTTTGTTTGTTTAGTTTTTGGGATGATTGGGGCAGCCTTGGGATTGCGTCCCCAAAATTCTAACAAAGCCACCAGTTTCGGTATTTGTATTGTCCTAATTTTCTCCTATTATCTCCTATCTTTTGTCACCAGTTCCTTAGGCATTGGCGGAGTTTTAACCCCCTTGATGGCCGCTTGGTTGCCCAACATTTTAGGATTAACTGCCGGGGGAATTTTGTTACTTCAATCGGCTAAGTAATCGAGGATTAGCGGTGGGAATAAAAATTGATAATCATCAAATTTCTAGGGCTAATTTGTATAAACGACTGCGGGATAAATTAGTAACCTGTGCTAATTGTCTGCTGGCTTGCGATCGACTAACTCCCCGTTCTATAATTTGTTTTAATTCCCGTTTTAATTCCTCCTCGGATAATTGGATATTATCGGTTTTATCTTTGCCCATAACTACGATTGTAAATTCCCCTTTAGGAGTTTTATTCTCCTGATATAAATTAATCGCCTCGGCGATAGTTCCTCGCCAAATTTCTTCGTAAAGCTTGGTTAATTCCCGACCTAAAACTATCTTTCTCGTTGGGCCGAAAGTTTCGCGTAAATCCTCCAAAGTCTTAATAAGTTTGTGAGGTGCTTCATAAAAAACCATCGTTCTTGTTTCAGTTTTTAAACCCTCTAAGCGCTCTTGTCTCAGCTTTTCCTTACCCGGAAGAAATCCTTCAAAACAGAATCTTTCCGTCGGTAATCCCGACACCGCTAAAGCAGTAATTACCGCCGTTACTCCGGGGATGGGAACCACTTCGATATTAGCTTCTATACAAGCTTTAATTAACTCATAACCCGGGTCAGAAATCCCCGGCATTCCCGCATCAGTAACCAAAGCGATATCCTGACCTTGGCTGAGAATATTTAATAACTGATCGAGACGGGAAAGGCGATTATGTTCGTGGTAACTAATTTGAGGGGTTGGAATATCAAAATGCTGTAATAATTTGCCCGTGTGTCTGGTATCTTCGGCAGCAATTAGAGAGACTTTTTTGAGAGTTGCCAGGGCCCGCAAAGTCAGATCGTCTAAATTGCCGATCGGCGTTCCCACCACATACAATTTACCGATATTATTCATAAATTGGCTAAAAATAGGCTATTTAGTCGTATTTTAAGTGATCAGTACCCAGTAATCAGTAAACTAAAAACTCGGCTCTCCCAGGTTTGGTGGGTAAAATGTATTCTAAGATACAGTCTTGGGGCAGTGAGTGGAACGAACCACTCCAGACACAAAGGACACAAAGATCGATCAATCCTCTGTAAGTTAAACTTATCACACAGAACCTAGAAGAGCCAAAACTCACATCTGCTCACCGCTCACTGATAACTGCTCACTGATAACTGATAACTGAAGACCGATCGCTTTTCTCTGTTCAGGGATCGCCCAAATGGGGTAAAGTAGGTCAAGGTATGCTCACCCCTGTTATTGAATTAATCTAGTCTAAGGAGAACGTCTTAGTAATGTTAACCCTAAAAATCGCCGTTTATATCGTTGTTTCCTTCTTTGTCTTACTTTTTATCTTTGGCTTCCTTTCTGGCGATCCTACCCGTAACCCCGGACGCAAAGACTTTGAGTAGAAGACAATTAACAAACCGGTTCTAGGGTAAAGGCACAGGGAACAAGTTATTAAACTTTCCCTGTCTCCCTAGAAATAATGATCATGGTAGTATCAATGAGGTTCGCTCGTCCTCTATTTTGATCGCCGACTCGTGCAGTCATGTCTTTTTTTATCTTAGCTGTTGAACCACCTGCCCTGATTAATACTGTAGCCGAACCGGAAACGGAGGAGCGCCAAGTTGCTGAAAATATTCCCACGTCTGTAGTTCCTCTCCCTGTCACCCCAGCACCTCTAGAGGCAACAAAGCCTTCAGAAGAGAGCGTTTCTATTCCCCTCACCGTCACTCCACCCCCGGAAACCGTCGAGGTAAAACCCTTGGTTCCCGATCAGGGTATTCCCCTAAAACCTTTACCTAGTAGTGCGGGGGATGCGGCAGCTTTAGGAA
The DNA here is from genome assembly GCF_020246405.1 of Microcystis sp. M083S1. NCBI lineage: Bacteria > Bacillati > Cyanobacteriota > Cyanophyceae > Chroococcales > Microcystaceae > Microcystis > Microcystis sp. M083S1. The sequence continues at coordinate 19,552 of NZ_JADBTB010000100.1, read as the reverse complement.
AACCCCTTTCTGTTCGGAATTCTCCACCCCCCGCAGCCGTTGGTGTCACTATTCATCCCGAAACCGAGATAGTTTCAGGATTAAATCAAAAAGCTCTTAACCAGAAAAATGGCTTAACTCGGATATTAGTGCGGAAAAAAGGCGAAAAAACCAGCCAAGAATACTTGATTTCCCTCAATAACAGCCTAGATCAGGCCGCGAATCCAGAAGGGGAAAGACCCCTAGAATTAGTGGCCGATGAGCAGGAATTTGACCAAAATCGGCAGATTATCACCGCTAGAGGTAATGTCACCCTGCGTTTTGCCCAAAGTGTACTAACGGCCGATCGCTTACAGATTAATCTTCCCGAAAAGTTAGCGGTAGCGGAGGGCCAAGTGATCCTAACCCGGGGAGATCAAATCCTGCGCGGCGATCGCTTTGAATATTATTTCGTCCAGGATAGCGGTGTGGTATTTAATGCCAATGGGGAGATTTTTCAACCCAGCACCGCTAGGGATTTAGGACAAACGCTGCCCACGGATGTGGGTGCGGGGGCCAGCAGTTCTTTTGGAACCCTAACCGATCGTTTGGCATTAAATCAACCCTTGCAGAGAATCACTACGGGAGAGGGTTTTCAATTTGTCGTCGGGGGACAGGATCCCAGTCGGCGTGATCGACAGAATATTAGTAGTCCATCGGGGGGAACGATTAATCGTGTCCGTTTTCAGGCCGAGCGCTTGAATTTTGATGGTAAGGTGTGGAATGCCACTAATGTGCGTCTGACAAATGACCCTTTTTCCCCCCCTGAATTGGAAGTTCGGGCCAATTCCGCCACTTTTCGCAGTACCGGCCCTTTTACCGATGAGTTGCGGATGAGTAATTCCCAGTTGGTTTTCGATCAACGGGTAGTGGCCCCCACTTTTATTAATAGTCTTACTTTCGATCGCCGTCGTCGTCGTCCTTTTTTAATTGCCCCGGGCTATGATGGGGAGGATCGGGGCGGATTTTTCGTAGAAAGTCCCCTAACTTTAGTGGAGACACCGAAGACTATTTTTGAGTTGACACCGCAATATTTAATTCAAAAAGTCCTTAATCCCGATGCTTTTCCCTCAGCTAACCCCGGAGGTGGCGAAGTTTCGCCCCTTAGTCCGAAAGCTTTTGGTTTATTGGGCAATTTTGCCACTAATTTCGGTGAGCGCTCGTTTTTGCAAGCAACAGCCTCTTTTTCTAATTTAGATTTGGAACAGATCGAAAATAGTGTTCGTTCTAAAATTCGCTTTCAACAGACGCTCGGACAGTTGCAGGATCCCTATCTGCTCAATGTGGAGTACAATTATCGCGAGCGTCTCTTTAACGGTTCTTTGGGTTTTCAGACGGTTAATAGCAGTTTTGGGGCAATTTTGACCTCACCTGTGATTGTCATCCCGAATACGGATATTAGACTCAGTTATCAAGCTTCTGTTCAGAATATTAACGCACCCACCGATCGCAGTAATCTCTTAGCGGCCAATGCAACGGATAATGTTACTAATTTAAGCCGTTTTCAGGGTGCTGTCTCCCTCAATCGCAGTTTTTTACTCTGGTCTGCCCCTACTTTACCACCGACTCCCGACCAAGGTTTAAGATTTTCTCCTCTTCCCGTTCAACCCTATATTGCTATTGTCACTGGTGTCACTGGTGTCACTGGTTATTACACTAACGGAGAGACGCAAAATTCCGTCACGGGAACTGTGGGATTATTAGGACAGTTTGGGCGTTTTTCCCGCAATTTTTTCGACTATACCGGGTTTAATATCAGTTTTAGTCAGGGTTTAGTTAACGGACAATCACCCTTTTTCTTCGATCGCTTTGTTGATCAACAAACAATGTCCTATGGTATAACTCAACAGGTATATGGTCCGATTCGCGTGGGTTTCCAGAGTATTTATAGTATCGATCAAGCGAAGGAAATCAGTACAGAATATTTTCTCGAATGGAGTCGTCGTACCTATAGTTTAATTTTGCGCTATAACCCAGTGCTGCAGTTGGGAATACTCAACATCCGCGTGTCGGATTTCAACTGGACAGGCAACCCCGGCTATTTTGAGGGCAGCGATGTCCGTCCAGTGGTGGATGGAGTAACCCGTTAAGACTACATGGGAATTATGAATGATGAATTATGAATGATGAATTATGAAGTGGGGTGTGGGGTTTTAGGGATTTTCAGATCGGGATTACCTCTCATTGAGACTACCTTGATTAACTTCTATCCTCTCTTCAACGTGACAGAAAAGCTCCTAAAATTTTCATGGTGTTGCTCGTTTCATAATTCAACCCTTCTACTCCCTTAATATTTGTTTGTTCATAAAGTCTAGGAGAGCGTAAAGTGTTCTGACACTCTCCTGTTTTTAGGTTCCAAAGTTTAATCGTCTCGTCTTCACCTGCGCTGGCCAATGTCTTACCGTTGGGACTAAAACAGACTGACCTGACACTTTTAGTATGTTCACACAGGAGTTGATGAAGCTGACCTGTTTCAACATCCCAAATTCGGATCGTTGCGTCATCCCCCCCACTTGCTAGTAACTTCCCATCGGGACTAAAAGCTACTGACCACACCCAAGACTTATGACCTTCAAAACTATTAATTAATCTACCATCTTTGACTTGCCAAACTTTGACCGTTTGATCATCACTTGAACTGGCTAATCGCTGACCGTCAGAGCTAAAGACAACAGACCAGATTCTTCCTTGATGACCTTTAAAAGTTCGCAAAGATTGAGTCATATTATCTTCAATAGACCAGAGTTTAATAGTTCGATCTTCACTACCAGTTGCTATTAATTTTCCATCAAGACTAAAATTTACTGATAATACCCAGGCCTGATGTTCCTCAAAAGTTTTAAGACAAAATCCTCTCGGAACCGACCAAAGCTTAACAGAATTATCTCCACTACCACTTACCAGCATTTGACTATTAGGACTAAAAGCGATCGACCATACGCGCTTTTGATGTTCTGGGGAAAAAGTGTACTTTTCATCTGTCCTAATATCCCAAAGTTTGATGGTGTTATCGTGACTGGTACTAGCAATCAGTTGACCATTCGGACTAACCGCGACTTGATACAATAAAACCCAATAATCTTTTTCTTGTAAAATTTTAATTACTTTGCCACTTTCCCCTGACCATAATCTAATCGTTTGATCTCCGCTTCCACTTATCAATGTTTTTCCATCGGGACTAAAAGCTACTGAACAGATCCAGTCAGTATGACCATTAATCTGTTGAAGACATTTATGGTTTTTGATAGACCATAATCGGATCGAACGATCTATAGAACCACTCAAAATATATTGACTATCGGTGCTGAAAGTAATCGATGATAATCGATTGCCATATCCCCTAAAACATTGAAGACATTCTCTGGTTTTTACTGACCATAACCGCAGTGTAAAATCTTCACTCCCACTGGCTATATATTGACCGTCCGGACTAAAAGCAACTGACCAAATCCAGCTTTCGTGTCCTGTTAAAGTATCAATATTTTGATATTCTCCTTCTATAATAGACCATATTTTAATGGTTTTATCCCCACTTCCACTGGCTAGAAGTTGACCATCGGAACTAAAGGCAACTTGCCAAACCCAATCTTGGTGTCCTGTAAGAGTATGGAGACATTCTCCCGTGTCAACTGACCATATTTTGATGGTTTTATCAGCGCTCCCACTGGCTAAAAGTTGACCATTTGGATTAAAAGCAACACCACCCACTCGTTCTTGATGTCCTTCAAGGGTGTGGAGACATTCTCCTGTTTCAACTGACCATATTTTGACGGTTTTGTCCTCACTTCCTGTGGCTAAAAACTGACTATCAGCACTAAAAGTAACGGCTCTAATAGGAGCATAATGTTTTTGAGAAGGGTGGGGCAAAGAATGACAATTTATAGATATATCTGTTGTAATAGACCAAATTTTAACAATTCCATCTTGTCCCCCACTTGCTAGTAACTGTCCCTCGGAATTTAAGGCTACTGACCACACCCAACTTCCGTGAGCAGGAAAACTTTTGCTTAATTCTAATTTTCCATCTTGTTTGACTTTCCAGAGGTAAATCATCCCATGACTGTCACCAGTTGCTAAAAGCTCTTCTCTTGGAAAAGAGCGATTAAACTGACTGCAAGAAATTGATAAAATACTGCCACAAGTTTGAGGGAAAATACAGTCAAAAAACTGTGAGTATGAAAAATCTACTTGGTTGAGTCTAATGTTTGAAAAATCGACTTGTCGAATAGGGATATGGGAAAAATCGTAGCCGATTAAATGACCATTTTTCAGTATATTAAGTAAGTTAATAATATTGCCAGCAATGCCGCCAATTTGTCCAGAAGGTTCATTTTTTAATGTCTTTAAACAATCAATTAGTTTGCTTTCTAGATTATTTTCTTGAAAATTATGAATTAAGTTCTTAATTATTGGGTGTAAAATAACATTAACTTGAATCTTTCTTAGATAATCAGGAACAGTGGTTTTAGTCAAGGAATTACTTTTTAATAATTGGAATTTTTGAGTTTTGATTTCTTCGGTTGCTATGGTAATAATTTTTTGAGTGAAATATTCAATCAGTAGAGGATGTATGGTAAAGTAGTCATCTTTTTTATCTAACAGAATTTTGCTAGATAATGATCTGATCCCTTCTTGGATACTTTTACCATCAGGTTCAATGATAATATTATGTTCTAGTTCCGACAAAGAAACTGGATTTCGATTAATCGCTAACTCAAAAATAATCGCTTTTTCTAAATTAGATAGTTGCTGAAAGTAAGAATTTAAAATAGACTCAATTTTTTTTATCAGAAGATTCCCTTTTAACAGAAAATCCGAGAGATTATTATGATGAACTCGTTGAATATGATGAGCGATAGATTTGATGAATAAAGGATTGCCGTGACAGACTTGTTGAATTAAAAATTGCCATTCATCCTCTGAACCATGAAAGGTGTCAATATCTCTCAAAATTTGCCGTCCAGTTTGATAGTCAAGTCCTTGTAACTCTCGGAAATAAGTTGAAGTTTTATTTCCCACTAACGATTCAAGTTCTTGAGGAATTTTTCGACTGGTTATAATTAAACAGCTATTGTGCTTTGACTGACCAATTGCTTGTAAAATTTCGCTATATTCTCGATAGTTTTCATGCTCAATAATCGCATCAATATTATCTAAAAATAATAAACAACGAGATTTAGCTAGTATCTTAATAAATTTTATCAGTTTTATTTTAAATTTATCTTCTGTCTTAAAACTAATATTCTGTGAAATAATATTACTGGTATTTTCAAGAAATTCTAGGGGTAAAGGAGGATTCAAAAAAGACCAATAGATAACACGGGGAAATTCCTCTTGAATTTGCTCAATCAGTTTACAGACAAGAGATGTTTTTCCGATTCCTGCTATTCCGAAAATTCCGATAATTTTACACGGGGGACTATTTTGAAAAAACTTTTGTTTTAATAATTCTAGTTCTTTTTCTCTACCATAAATCTGAGAAATATCAGGAATTAATCCGAAATTATCATAATTTATTTCTGTTTTAACTGATGAGTTTTCAAGATTGGGAAATTTACGCTTATCCCATTCTTCCTCAAATTTTCACAAATTTTCTTCTGTAAATGAACTCCAAAGGTTGAGGGTGAAGTGCCTTTGTCGTGATCCTTGAGGATTCGTGCGATGATCTGTAAGGATTCCCCAATCTTTTAAAACATCAAGAACATTTCTCATCTGAATTGTAGTGAGGGAAATAACTGATGTTTTTTTAGTACCAGCGTTGCAAAAATCTACCAAAACCTTTAATTCTGTTTTGACAATTAGTTTTGGGTGAGGTTTATCATATTTTAACCAGTTATAGATTATTTTATCTGACCAATAAGCTTGATCTACTAATTCACCGTTTACATACGTTAATAATCTTCTTAACAAAAGAGAGAGTTGTTCTTTAACTGTATCACTTGTATTTAGTCTTGGCATAATCTATGAAGATAATAATTTTTCTCATTATAGCTATATTTTCAATGTTGATTAATATTTTCTAAGGAATCTGGGAAGGATTTGAGGGTTAAAAATTTTTCTGGGATGAGGTGGTCGCCTACTTCTATAGGAATTTTAGTATATTGAGGGCGTGATAAAGAATCGGGTTCAATTAAAACATGGTACATCGTTAATCGGAAATCAGGGTCAAGATTAACTAGGGCAGAAATAGCTCCATCAGAATTTTGAGAAGCATATTTTTTATTCGTTATATCATCAGTTTGTGAAAAACAATCAAAACTACTAGGATGTCTATGCCAAAGTCCAAGAAGTTCTATAGGTTCCTGATAATATCTTCCTATTTTCTTAGATAAATGATTAATATACTCAGTATCATATTCAAAATAACCTGGTTGAAAAATAGGATGTATGCCTGGATCTAATGTTTCGAGAATGTACCATATATTAACTGTTTTTATTCCCAAGAAAATTCCACCTGTTTCTGTTTTAGAGCTTTCATAGGTTTCGGCGACAATTGCTAAAAAGGCTCTCTCTGAAAAAATAGTTTGGAGTTTTAAGTAGTTTAACATTTTTACTAAACTGATTCGTGTTGAGGATTAGAACTGAACATTCCTTCAAATTCTGGTTCTTGATAATATTTAACTTTTTGGCACAAAATGGGATTCTGCCCTTGTATAAAGATAATTTGATCGGTTTTATCCATTCTCATTACCTCATCTTGTGATAAAAGATCCTTTACTTGGGTAGTAATATTAATTCCTCGGTTAGTAGATCGGTTTCCATCCCATCCATGGGTTTCACCTGTACCTTGACTGATTCCAGTTACTTTAATTTCACGTTTACCTAGTTTTTCTGAAACATACTTAGCTGTATCTAGATCAGCTACTCCAAAATATTGTTGAACAGTGCTACTTGAAACAAATGGTTGCCATTCATCATTAGGATAAAGAGCCTTTATTTGAGACAAATCTTGGAGAATTATCCATAAAGTTACGCCATAACCTCTAACAATTGAAACAGCCTCTCTGAGGGAATCCATTCGTCCTAATTGTGCCATTTCATCTAATAAGAATAAAACACGATGTTTAGGTTTTCCTTTAACGGTTGTAATTGCTCTTATTGCCGTACTTATCCATAAACGTAGCAACCGAGAATAAGAGGATAATTTATCAGTCGGTAACACTAAATAAAGGGAAACATCACTTGTTCTTTTAATATCTCTAATGTCAAAATTACTTTTAGATAAAGACTTAACTACTTTGGGAGAATCAAGAAATCCAGTATTACTTTTAACAGTGGAAAGGACACTAGAAGCGGTGTTTTCTGCTAATTGTTTGAAACCAGATGCGGTTCTGGCAATTATTCCATGAGCATAAGGAGAGCTTTCCATCATGTTAAGGTGAAAAGCTAATTCATCAGGAGGAGAAGTGAGTAGTTTTCTTACCTCTCCCAAATGTCTCGATTCTTCAGGAGATTCACAAACAACATAGAGAATAAATCCTGTCAAAAGAGTAACTGCTTCATCATTAAAATATTTGTCATTACCTTGCTCACTTTTTGGTCTTAAAATCAAAGAATCTGCTAAAGTTCTAGCATCATCTATCAAGTCATCACTGTCAGGAGCTAAAAGGTCTAAAGGATTTAATTTAGCTTGGTTCTTTTTTTCAGGTATTTCATCAAAGGGATCTAAACAAAATACTTGTTGCCCCATGCGCCGACGGGCAAGGGCTGTTACTGCATAGTTTTCCCCTTTAGGATCTATAACAATAACTGAGCCTGGATAGATTAAAAGATTAGGAATAACCACACCAATTCCTTTTCCAGCACCAGGGGGAGCAACGGTGAGTAAATTTCCTTCACAGTCTTTTAAATTTTGATTAAAACTAATGAAATTTGATGGGGGTAAAGCTCTCTGATTTGAGAAAATATTTTTTAAGCCAGTTTGGGGCTGATTGTTTAGTTTTCCTAGTAAAAGTCCCTGAGATTCAAATAACTCCAATTCAGTCATTTTTTGTTTATTCATCCATTCAGCTGAAGCCAACTTTTCAGAAGAAGAAGGAGAAAATTGTAATGTTTTTCGCTTAAAAACTACGGCAATAATGACACCGATGATCACGGCTAATATCAAAGAACTTGCTGATAGTCCAGGGAATAAATAACTGGCAAGAATAGCGGCTAAAAATCCTCCTAGACAATGGTAGGGATAGCGACAAATAATCTTGTTATACAAGAAACCTAATAACAAGGATGTAATGCCCCACACCCATCTCATTGATTCAATAAATATTTCAACCATAAATTTAACCTCTTTAGAATTGATTGATTGTGAAATTAACGAGAATATCCGTTATCGGAGCGAGTGAGGGCTTCACGTTGTTTTGCTTCCTGAACTTTGCGTTCAGCCTCCATAGCACGTTTTGTTCTTTCTTGAGCAGCTACGGCTTCATCTCTTTCTCTTTTAATTCTTTCTGATGTACCATCGTTTGTTTTAGGATCAGCGGCAACAGAATGACTGGTTCTTTTCTGGGCAGCTTGAAAGTCTCTTGATTTTTGATTTTCTCGCTGTTCTCTTTGTTTGAGATGTGTTTTTAATTCGTCAGCGCCTGTTTTACAATCGCGGGCTTTTTTGCGTTCATCTTCAGCTTTTTGTTTTGCCTGTTCATACGCAGGTTTATTATTTTGTCTAGAGGCTTGCTTGGCTGTCTTATCATGATCGTCTGCGCGATCATTGTGTTCATGAACTTGCTTTTCAAGCTTGTTAATCTCTGCCTGTAATTGAGAATCATTCATAATTCCATCTCCTAATTAGATTTAGTTCTAGATAATTTAATTCTAAAATAAATTCCGATTCATCTTCTTTCTAATAATCCCGTAAATTTAAAGGATAGCCAGATTAATTGCTTGAGAAAAGGTGCGATAACAAAAACACCTAATATTTGTAGGTAAAAGTCTGGAATTTTCATAATTATTGGATTTCTGATCAGCCAAAGCACAACAATAAATAAGCCGACACCATAGGTTAAATAACAAACAATCGGATTGCGCTTTTTAAGATAAATAAATAATAGATTGCTCCCAACGATAATTAAAATAGTTAACAAAATCATAATATTACCGTTCATGTTCGATGACTCCTTATGAATAATTAAAAAATCAATTAGCTTGAGAAATCTAAAAAATTGCAAACATAAAATTTACCTTTCTCTATCAGAACGAGATGCTTCTCTTTCTGCTCTTTCTCTAGCTACTTTTTGGCGGGCTTCTTGTTCCCTTTGGTGGGCTTCTTTTTCCCTAGTTGCTTTGTCTTTAGGCGCTTGTTCTTTTTGTTCTTTTTCCTTTTGGAGTTTTGCTTTTTCCTCGTATTTCTTTGCGTCTTGCGTATGCTTTTCAGCCTGTTCTCGAAATTTTTTTTCAGCAGCTAATAACTTTTCATCAGATTCGTCTCCTCTATCATTAAAACGATATAGACGTTGACAAGTATCAGCATGATGCAAGGCTTCTCTTGCTTTTTCTTTCTGTTGTTCAGCTTTTTTTGAGTAATATGCACTAGAAAAAAACATGATTGTTGCTCCTTAAATTTTATCAAACAAAGTGAGTTAAATGCTAAAATCAGGTAACTTACCTAGATTTCATTGATTCAACAACTTCTCTGATATATTCATCTTCTGAAGGGTTATTTTTTCCTGTATAATTATTAAAATAGTTATACAAAATAACTAAGGGAAAAGCCATTATAAATAGCACCCAACCAATACATCCAGATTGAGCGAAATCAGCTTTGCTTTTTTTCTCTTTTTCATCGTAACAAATATATCTTGGAGGACGACAGGAAAAGTAATATAATACAAAAATTCCAATAGCTCCAAAAAGAAAAAATTTCTCCCCAAAATTGCCAGAGTAGGATAAGCTTGCAAAAGCCCCAAGTATTGGACGACCATTAAATTTACGCTTTAAGTAGCTACTATATGTATTTTTTAATTGTAGAAGGGATTCTTGGACATCAGTTATTTCACTATTATTGTTGATAGCTAAACTTTTATCAATCATTTTCAGGGTTTTCTTAAGCTCTTCAAGCGTTTTAGCAGAACCATTAGCTTTAATCCAACCATCATAAGCAATCATTAAAGCTTCAGCCACTTGGGGATTATCTGGTTGACGTTTGTAGCAGTCTTCTAAAATATTTACACTGCCATCCCATCTTTTAATCTCAACTAGAAAACGTCCCAATGACAGAGCATAATAGATTTGAGTGGGGGCTAACTCAATAGATCTATTATATGCTATAATAGCATGGTCATTGCGTTTTGCTTTCTCAAAAACTTGACCTAAAGAGTGATGAAACTTTGCTTCGTTAGGTCTAAGGTCAATCGCTCTTTTATACTCATAAATAGCTGAATCTGTATCATTAGTTCGGAATCTTGCTTCTGCTAATAAAGCCCAAGTATTGGGATCATCTCCGTATCTTGCAGTGGCTTTCTTAGCAACTTCCAAAGCTGCATTTATTGCACCTATTGCAAACAGTCTGTAGCCTTCCTTAATTAATTCACTACTACTAGCAATATCGTTGCCTTGAGAATCTTGAGAGGGAGCTTGCTGTTGTCTTCTTTGATACTCTTCTAATTGTTGATTATACTTTTGCCTTTCAACAGGATCTAAAAGAACTTTTTTAGCTTTAGGAAGCTCTTCTGATTTCCGTGTAGCTTCTTGTTGAATATTCAGATCAGGGTTATTTTGCAGATTTCTCAATCGGCGAGTAATAGCTTTGTATTGTTGCTCAATCTCATCCTGTCCAGCTGTAGGACTGATTTCTAAAATTTCGTAATAATTGACAAATTCCTCGATCATTTTTTACCTCCAATGGTAATAAATAACATTTATTTTGTTTCTAAAATAGACCTCTTGCAAAAGTCTTAAGTCGATCCTTGTACAGCAACATTTTTGAAGATTATCAACTACTAATAAATAATTAACTGAAGGTCCCTCCCATTATTGTTTCTATCGTTTGTTTTCGGATTTATGCAAGAGGTCTAATTTTTAGCCAACGACAAGATCGGTAACTTTTTGGTTACTTTTCTTGATTTCTTCCTCATTCATATTGGATTCTCTCTTAATTTTTAACTCACCTAAAAACTTGCTAGGTTTTACAGAAGTGTCATAAACTTTGACATGAACAATTCCATTTTCATCATATTCAAAAGAATGTTCTAAAGGTGAACCTTTAGGACGAGGGGTTAAATCTAATAGTGTTTTGCCGATGATGGTGACATATTGAGGATCTATATCTTCGCCTTCTGATATTCTTACACTTAGTTGCTTTTGATTATCTTGAATGGTGTAGTAAGTATTTGAAGCTTTACAAGGTATCGGTGTATTTTTTGCAAGGACAATCGAGTTGATTTCCTTCTCAATTCCCATATTCCACATTTTAGAATCTAGACAAATAACACCTAAACTATGAGAATTAACATCTTTAATTTCAACTTTAATTAGTTCTGTTAGTGCAGTAGTAGCCATCATCTTACTGGAATCTTCTTCTAACTCAATCAGATCCATATTGCCTTGTTTAATTTGTAACAAAGCTCCTTGTAATGCTGCTCCTATTGCTACAGCTTCGTCAGGATGTACTTCGCGCGATGGTTTTTTACCTGTTACTTTTTCGACTAAATCAGCAACTGCTTTCATTTTGGTTGAACCTCCTACCAACAAAGTTTTATCAATGTTTTTCCATTGCAATTTAGCATCTTCTAAAACAGCTTCCATTAAATCAGCAGTTCTTTCCAGTAAATGTTCTGTAATTTCCTGAAGCTTTTCTAGGGTTAATTCAATTGAGACGTTTTTACCATTAGCAAATAAAAAGACTTTGGTTTTACTTTTTGTAGATAGAGTTTTTTTCGCTGTCTCAGCTTTATCTCTTAAATCCTGTAATAAAGTGGCATCTTTTGCTAAATCAGAACCACCATGTTTTTGAAATTCTTGATTCAAAAATTTAATAATTTCATTGTCCCAGTCAAAACCTCCTAAGTTTTTATCGCCATCTGTGGCAAGTACATCAATAGAGTCTTTAGTAATTTTAATGATAGTGACATCAAATGTTCCTCCCCCCAAATCATAGACTAAAATCGTTTGGTCTTTTTCCCCTTTATCTAAGCCATAAGCAATCGCAGCCGCCGTAGGTTCATTAATAATCCGAAGAACATTAAGTCCAGCAATGCGACCGGCATCTTGCGTTGCTTTTCTTTGAGCATCATTAAAATAAGCAGGAACAGTAATAACGGCATCTCTGACTTCTTCTCCAAGAAATGTTGCTGCATCTTCTTTTAAGCGTTTGAGGATAATCGCAGAGATTTCTTCAGGTTTATAGGTTGCATCTTCATCAGTAATAAACTCCCAAGTAGGATTTCCCATTTGCCGTTTAACAAACTGTACAATATAGTTAGGGTTAGCAACGGCTGAACGTTTAGCAATACTACCTACAATAGGGGTTTCTTCGTCAAACATAACAACTGATGGTGTTGTTCTTTCTCCCTCTCGATTAGGGATAATTTCCACTTGACCATGTTTATTAAGATAGGCAACAGCACAATAAGTTGTTCCTAAGTCAATGCCAATAACTTTAGCCATGATAAATTCCTCCAAATAAATTAACTAAACTGAAAAAAAACTAAATTTCCATCGCTTCTAACTTTTGCTTACTTGCTTCAACAATATCATCAGCAAGGATGCCAGATTTTTGCATGATAGATTCACGAGAAACCTGACCACTCATCTGTTCACGAGTGACAACTTCAATAATGCCATCCGCCGTATATTTAAGGGTGACTTCAATCTTTAATTCTCCTGCTTTATGAGAAGGTAAATTTTTTAATCCCGCTTTGCCAATTCGATCGACATCGGGTGAACGCGGATCTTCATCTTCTCCCTGAAGTACATCAAATTCGACACGGGATTGATTATCTTCAGAGGTTCCATAAATCTTAGTTTTTTCACAAGGAATCTGCGTTAAACGAGGAATAATAATGCTATTAATATATTTACCCGTCTGTGCAGATTTAACTCGAATACCTAAACTATGAGAAGCGACTTCATTGATAACTAGATCAATAATTTCTCCCTTATCTGATTTCAGATCTGGCGTTTCTTCAGTGGATTTCTTGCCATTGGAATCTTTTGGTGTTTCCTTAGTGGCAACAACCGCTTGAATAGCGGCCCCTAAAGCCACACATTCATCAGGATTCGTGTCTTTTACAGGTTCTTTCCCTGTGACACGCTTGATCATTTTTTGAACAGCAGGAATCCTGCTAGAGCCGCCTACCAATATGATCTTATCAATATCTGACCAATCCATCTTGGCATCTTCAATGACCTTCTCCATGTAGGTTTCAGTCTTATTAATCAAGTCCTCGATTAAATCCTCAAAATCATCCCGATCTAGATCAAGCCTAGCAGTTTTTTCTCCATGAGATAGAACAATTTTAACTGAATTTTTTAAGCCAACATCTTTTTTGGTTATTTCTGCTTTTTGCCATAAATCTTGATTGGTATGGGGGTGTTCTCTTAAATCGATATTATGGACTTCTTTGAAGTCTTCAGCCAGATATTTAACTAACACTGCATCCACATCACTTCCTCCTAATTGAGGATCTCCATCAGTCGCTAAAACAGTGAATTCACGTCCCGCTACTTTCAAGATAGTGACATCAAACGTTCCTCCCCCAAAATCATAAATGAGAATCGTTTGGTCTTCTTCTTTATCTAAACCATAAGCTAATGCAGCAGCAGTGGGTTCATTAATAATGCGAATAACTTCTAATCCTGCAATCTCTGCTGCTTGTTTAGTCGCTTCTCTTTGAGCATCTTTAAAGTAAGCAGGAACACTAATAACTGCTCTTTTAATTTCCTTTCCGAGTCTTTCTTCTGCATCATTTTTAAGCTTTTTTAGGATAATAGCAGATAGGGTTTCTGGAAGGTAATCTTCTCCATCAACATTAAAGCGAAAAGAAGGATTTCCCATTTGCCGTTTGACAAAACGAACCGTTCTTTCAGGATTAGTAATGGCTTGATTAAAGGCAGTTTGTCCCACGACTGGTGTACCATCATCTTCTTCAAAAAAGATGACCGATGGAGTGGTTCTTTCGCCTTCTAAATTAGGAATAATCTCAGGCTTGCCATAGCTGTTGACATAAGCAATAGCCGAGAAAGTTGTTCCTAAATCAATTCCTACAATAATTTCTTCACTCATTTTAATTTCTGTTGTTTCTTGAGAGTAAATGTCAGATTTTAAGACATCAACAAGTTAATAATGAAAAATTTACGCTCTGTGATACTTAGAAACAATTACCTCCTCTGGCCGTAAAATTCGATTGCCATAATGAAAGCCACGACGAACAATAGAGAAAACCTTATTATTTTCCGACTCAACGTCAGTTTCTTGGGTTTGAATTGCTTTTTGACAAGAGGGGTTGAATGGCGTTCCAGAAACAGTTTGGATGACCTCTATCTGTTGACGTAAGAGAATTTCTAAAACTTCCTCACTTACTGATGTTAGAATATTTTTTATGGAATCAGATCGATTTTCTATCTTGTCATCAGTGATACTTTCTTTAATGTTTTCTACTCTGTCAAGTAGGAGGATTAAGTCGAGATAGAGAGATTTAACACTATCAAATGCTGAATTATCTTTGAGTGCTTGAAGTTCAGTATAGAGCAGGTCAAAAGCCTTTTCTTTCTCTTTATCGTAGGTTAATCTTTGCTCAAAAATATCACCTAAAGAATCTAACCCTGATTGAAGGTGATCAAGCTTGTCGAGAATTTGATTACCTATCTCGGATGAATCCGTCAATTTTTGACTTTGCTGATTGTCAACGTCTGCTGGCGATAATTCTGTGTCTGTTTGAGTATTCATGGGCAAAAACTTATACAACACTGTTCCATTGAGGATAAACTTGGGACTTTCCCCGATGCAAATTTTTTTTGAAAAGCTGTAAGTCTTTGTGGGATAAGGCATTGCGTCGCTAAGACTCTAGTTCAACTTCGGGACACTTAAGGATATAGCCAATTTTCAGGATAATTTACCTTAAGTTCCCAAAATATAATATTTATCGGAAATCTACTGAGCTAGACTTCACAGCGCAAACGCTTCCTTGTGTTTATGAAAAATCTGGTCAGCGTTGTGGTACTGATGCTTAATCATCCACTGCTCCAGTTCAATGAGATACCATTGACCGGCAAATGTTCCATATTTTAAGCAAACTTTTTCATTATCGTGTAGAGTGTGCTTAAATCCAAAACGTTCTTTATACAGTGCTTCAATTGTTTCGTCCCCTTTCGGATAAGTCGTGTAGGAAATTTCAGTGTGAGCAATATCATGTTTGTAAGTCAAGATAGCTCGAATCAATTGCTGATAAACAAGATAACTTGTTCCTATTTTGCCAGTTCCCTTTTCATCATAGAGAGAGAGACTTTCTCCGATGCTTGTTAAATTTTTGGGTAACATCAAATGCTTTCCTGTGTGTTTTCCTTCACAAAGTGTTGCCAGTTGACAAGGCAAATAGTAGCCATATTCAGGCAGAGAATAGGTATAACGTGCAACACCGATTACCTGAGAGGGATTCTGTTCAGGATAGGCTAGAAAAATAACCGATTGGTGAGTAAATAAATCGTCGATTTCTTTGCAATAATTTTGTGACTCAGGATAGCGATTCTTGAGAAATAAGAAATAGGATTCAATTTCTGCTGGTGTTTCCGCTTCCTTGACCAGATAACCTTTGACCTTTGGCACATCAAAAGAAAGTAAGGCTCTTTTGCTAAGAATCCAGCAGTTGCCAATGTTATTTAACACAATAAATCCAGCACAAGAAAACAGAATCTTCACATATTGCTCAATATCAGGGGTTTGGGATATATCATAGACAAAGAGAAGACCGTTATCCTGTAACATTCTTCGGACAGTCCTTAAAGTGAATAGGGGATCTTTTTGGGTGTAATTTGTGGTCTTTAGCGTTGTAAATGTTTGTGCCGTTAAATCCTTTTCCTCGTTTGGTTTTAAATCAAGCCAACAAGAAAGTTGCTCATAGTGACGCTCTCGTATTTGACCGCTAAATAAGTGATTGACATCACCTCCATCCGACGACAGTAGCCGCACCGATGTAGATGATAATGAGATAAACTGTTTACCATTGGTTTGGTTGATTATTTGAGAAATAGCCATTTTGCTACCCTTAGGAAGAGGACAACGAGCAATGAGGCTCTCTTCATTGGGAGTAAAGCGATAGAAATCCTTAGATTTCTACGGAGAAGCAAGCAAAACGATGATTTTTGGGCGCAAAAAGCAAAAGAAGCTGGAATTAGAAAGAATTAGAAAGCTTGAATGGCTTCCTATACCTATAATTGAGCAAATAGCTGATATGTGCTTAGTCAGATTAGAGAAAATTTTTTCAAAAAATGAGAATTTCTGGGGATAATTGATCAACAATAGAGAAATAAACTTATGTAGATTGAATAGAGAGCAATGAAGTTAAAACTCTCCGTAGCGGGACTTGAGCAAGTCAAAACCCGATGGGCGCAAAAACAAAAAGAAGGCTGGACTAGAAAATACTTATGCACCGAGGCTAGTCAATTTGCCAAACCCGATGGGAATTGGGAGGAAATTTCAAATGACCCAGCCCACACTTATTACTCTTATTACGCCGACAACTGCTCACCGGAGACTTTAGATCATTTTTTGAGGGGTAAAACCATTCAATCGGAAGGTTTTTTTGCCTTTTGTCGAGCTTTGAACATCGACCCTTCAAAAGTCGCAGATCTAGATAATCTTTTGCAAAAACTGACTCAAGATATCGAGCCTATTTGGGTGGGGCGAGAGTCTCTTCAAAGTGATTTACTGGAAAAACTAAGAGGCGATTGTCGCATTGTCGTAATTACGGGAATAACAGGTATTGGAAAAACTGCCCTCGCCTACAAATTGGCCTTAGCTTTGTGTCAAGAAGGGTTTCCTCCTGAACTGCCTATTGATTTTGATGGGTTTAATCAACGGGAGGATCAACAGTCGCAATCAGAAGCACAAAACTTTATCAGCACAGCTATTGATTTACTCAATCGTGGCGATGAACCTGTTACGGCAAAACAAGCAAAAAACCCAGAACAATTATTAACTCAACTGGTTAATCATCTGAGCAATAATCGTCGATTGATTTGGTTTGATTCAATGGAAAATCTTTTACAAGGAGAACAACAAGATGGTAGTAATCGCTTTAAAGGCCCCCTCTGGCGAGTCTTTTTTCAAAAAATATTAGAAGCCGAAGATTGTCAGACTCGAATTGTGATAACTTCGCAGGATAAGCCTGAAGATTTTGAAACTTTTAGTCAAGCTCAATATTGGCATATTCAGCCATTAATGGGATTAGAGGATCAAGAAAGTTTACAGTTATTTGAACGCTTATTTCAACAAGCAGAAGTCGAATTAATTCTTCATGGACGTAACCTTGCTTACCTTAAAGAGATCGGAAAACTTTATGAGGGACATCCTCTCGCTATCCGCTTAATTTCTGGTGATATTATTGATAGACTGAAGGGAGATATCAGCATTTATTATGAGGAGAATAAATCCCGATTTCGACGATTAAGAGAAATGATTGATGAAGCTCAAAAAGCCAATCCTGATGATTATTACAAAGTCAACTTAATGACCAAACAATTACGAAAACAACTGTTAGAGGAGGAAATCGAAAGAACAATAGAGCGACTTGAAAAAACTTTTACAACTGCTTATTTCTTGCTTATCTATGGTTCTACTTATTCATCTTTTGAATTTAAAAATGCGTGGTTTCAAAATCTTCAATTATTTTCAGAATACGAGGAACAAGATTTAGACCTAGCTCTTTTTACCTTGTTTAACCGTTATTTAGTAGAAACTCAAAAACAACTGGGATATGAACCACATATCAAACAGCACAGTTTAATTCGCAATGTTGCTTTCAAGCGTCTAGTATCTACCCAAAGAAAAGAAGGAAACCCAAATCATGAATGATTTTAAATCTCCTCAATTAAGAGTCAAAGAACGTCTCACAAGTATCGATTTTACTGTTTTTGGAGAACTCGCTCAAGTCAAACAAAAAGGGGAAATTTTAGGGGCGACAGGAAGTCATTTTGAAAAAGCACATTTTGGCGCATTCATCTGGCATTTAATTGGTTATGAACGCCATATTAAGGATAAAATGGGACAGCAGCTCTCTATTCAAGAACGGGCAAGTCGTTATGTGGAAGCATTTCTCTGTCTATGTCGATTAGGTTGGTATAAAGAAGCTAAATCTTTATTTTCTTTACCCTTAGAAATTCATGATCCAACTTCTTTCCCTTTGCACAAACAATTACTCATCTGGGGACGGTATGAAGATGGCATAAAACTGTGTAAAGAATTATTAGGAAATCTTGACAATGAAACCGATTTTATCTGTTTAAGTGAACTCGGTTATATGTATCGAGAATTAGGACAATTTGACCAAGCAAAAAATTATGCGGAGAAACTCTTATCCTTAGCCGAGCAATTAAATAATCCTCTTTGGAAAGCAAGAGGAAAAGGAAATATAGCCACAATTGATGGAATAAAAGGGGAATATTTAAGCGCTGAAATAGGACTGAATGAAGTTTTAAATCTAGCCGAGATTATTCCCGATTGTGACGAAAAATTTGAGATTATTAATGTTGCCCATTCAAATCTGGGTAATTGTTATGTTTATCAGGGAAAAGTTGACCAGACTATTCCTTGTTTAGAAAAATACTTAAAATGGGCAGAAAAAATTAAAAATCTTATTTATCAAGCAACGGCTTTACGAAATTTAGGAGAAGCACACCGGCGAATCAATGATTTGAATACAGCTATCGATTATACTCAAAGAAGTCTTGATTTATCTGAGCAAATAACCGATGAAGCAGGAATTATTTTTTCTTTGGGAAATTTAGCCGCAATTTATTGGCAACAAGCAAATTTTCAGGAGTCTGAAAAATACTTTAAACAACAAAAGAAAAGAGCTTTAGCTATTTCAGATGTGGCAGGTGTTGCCCATGCTTGCGCTGGATTAGGAGAAATTTATAGTATCACTCGAAAGGATGATCTAGCCTATCAATATCTTAATCAAGCTTTAGATATTGCCCTCGATATTGGAGAACGATATGTAGAACTAGAGACTTTAATTATTTTGGCCGAATTTGAAGAAAAAACCCATGATCTTAAATCAGCTATTAATCACTGGCAAAGAGCTTTACATCTTTCTGAAAAATTAAATATGCTCTCCCATAAAGAGAACTGTGAACAAAACCTAGAAAGGTTGTTAAACCCCAACTAAGTTGAGACTGAGTAACGCACAGAAAACGGGTTTCTCGGAGAAACCCGTTTTCTACTCATGCAAAAGAGATGTCTATTGAAACAATCTGAATTTCCCTGACTCGGTGCATTGGTTTGGTTGGCTTTTCGGTGGTGATTAGTTCATCAGCTTGAATTTGCAGCGCAGCAGCAACATGAAGTGCATCCATCGCCGCTAAACCGTAAGTGCCAGCAATT
>NZ_JADBTB010000010.1:0-15792 GCF_020246405.1 Microcystis sp. M083S1 | reverse complement strand
GTCTTTGCTGTCGGCAAAAGTGGCAATATTTTGGGAGTTAATCCCAAATTCTTCCCCTTGAATTAAACTAAAAACGATCGAGCGGACGGCATTCGACCAAGGGGGATCACCATCGGCCACGGCTGGGGCCAAGGGTTCCTTTGATATTACCACTTCTAATAATTGATGATCCTGCGGTCGGGGAAAAACCGAGCGCCGGGCCACCAATTGGGAGCGATCGGAGGTGACAGCCTGACAACGCCCCGCCTGATAAGCTGTATATAAAGCCTCCACATCATCGGAAACGATCGGTTTATAGCCTTGAACTGCCGCTTTTGCCATGGCATCGGCCAGATTTTGTTCTGTGGTGGTTCCCGATAGCACACAAATGGACTTTCCGCTTAAATCTTCTAATTTCTTAACATTACTGGCTTTCGTGGCCATAATTCCCTGACCATCATAGAAAACCGGGGTGATAAACTCCATCCCCAGGGCGGTATCCCGGTTAATCGTCCAGGTGGTGTTGCGACTGAGGATATCCACTTCTCCCGTCTGTACGGCAGTAAATCTCTCTTGGGGGCTAAGTTTACGATATTCGACTTTGGACGGATCATTAAAGAGAGCAGCCGCAATAGCTCGGCAAATTTGCACATCTAAGCCCGAATATTCGCCTTTTTCATTAACAAAGCTAAACCCCGGCACTTCTCCGTTAATGCCACAAATTAACTTACCGCGATTTTTCACCGTTTGCAAGCGGCCAGCATCGGGACTACTTGCGGTGTTAGAACTAGAATTAGGTTGATTTTCCGTCCCACAGGCAGTAATTAGCAGTAACAGCAGGGAAAATGCACAAAAACGCCACTTTAGCATAGATATTCTCTGAAAAATTTTTTTAGTCACTTAACTTTAGCGGAAAGACCAGAGCAAGCTTAACAGTATAGCTACGATCGCACCGATAACCGTATTGATCACATTGACCAATTCATTAGTTAACCACAGAAAGCGAGTTTGTAGGGTAGCACCGATGATACTTTCGATATTGGTGGCGATAAATGCCGCAATTACGCACCATAACACACCAAGAAGATCGATCGCACCGATAGCCCATGCTAACAGGGAAATCGCCGTGGCTGCCAGCAAACCGGCGAGCGTTCCCTCTAAACTAACAGCCCCTTCCGTTCCCCGGGGGACGGATTTAAAATTAGTGATTAGATAAGTAGTTTTACCGTAAGCTTTGCCCACCTCACTGGCAGTAGTATCGGCTAATTTGGTGCTAAAACTAGCCACATAAGCGAGTCTTAAGAGGTAATCCCAGGGAGAAGCGGCAAAAAGACTGAGGATAGCGCAAATTGCCCCCGCTAAAGCGGAACCCCAGACATTTTCAGGACCGCGCACCCCCGCTCTTTTTTCGGCAATTCCCTCTGCTTCCTTGCGAGCTAACCCGATGCGGGTGACAGTAGAACCGACGAGGAAATAGAATAAAACAATTAGATAACCGCGCCATCCCAAGCTTCCCCAGACAATCACCCCTAAAAACCAAGCATGGAGATAACCCATCGGAGTTAAGAGCTTTTTTGGGGCAATTGCAGCGATTCCGAGCAGCACGGTATTGAGAAGAATAGCGACGAGCCAAGGATTAGTTAACATAGTATCTGGGCAAAGTTTACCTCCCCTATTGTATCGATCGAGTTCATGAAAACTAATCAACCTTATCAACCTCTTTTACTGCGAATTCTGCACGGATTCACGGGAATTGCCCTCATTGCCGCCATGGTTACGGCCTATTGGACCTATGATACTTTTGACGGTCGTTGGTTAAAACTGCCTTTACCAGAATATCGAGAAATTGAAAGTATTCATGGCACTTTTGGCCTCTATACTCTGATTATCTTTCCCGTTTTTGCTATCTATGCTTTTCGTCGGGGTAACAAAAGATTAATTCAAAGTGATTCTCTTAACAAATTAACCCAATTTGGTAAGCCGATTTGGTGGTACAGTCTCCATCGTTTAGTCAATACTTTGACTCTTTTTGCCCTAACTTTTGCCTTGTATAGTGGACGGATGATGGATTCCGATTGGCTACCGGAAGGGGAATTAAATCACTTTTGGTATTATGCCCATTTGCTCAGTTGGTTAATTATGGCAGTAAGTCTGATCCTGCACCTGCTCATGACTGCTAAAGTGGGAGGGATTCCCCTGTTATTATCTATTCTTAAATGGCGTTTTCGTGAACAAGATAATCCGAAATTATGGTTATCTCAATTACGTCAATGGCGGTTAAATTTGCGTCTAGCCAATACTTTGCAGTGGCTACAATCTCTTAACTTATATAAAGTCTTAGAAATTGTTGTTTTATTGGCTATTATAGCAGCTTGGATTGTTCCCAAGTTTGACTAAGCTGTACTGTATTTAAACTGCGTATTGGGAATTTTAGTACAAATGCTCAAATTCCCTTCTAGTCTCCTCTCCTATACCTTTTAAACAGGATTTAGTATGATTTATTGACCCCGACGAGCGAGAATAATCATCGTCTTCGCTAAGGGAGCAATACGACCAATACGATAGACTTTTTCTACCGATAAATTAGCTTCTGTTAATATAGCGGTTTTCACAGAAGTGAGTCCCGACTGAAACGCTGAAACGCCTATCTATCAAGGTATTTACTATACCTTATTAGACGAAAACCGCTATATTTGACCAGAAAATATAGCAGTTTTCATCAGAATGAGGCATGGGCAAGGAGCTTAAACCCCTTGTTGGCAAAACCTGTCGATACCTCAGTAACGTGAAAAGCGCTATAAAAAGGTAGAACAATCTGGATCATTTGTTCTCAAACAAAGCAAATTAAGTAGGTAGGCGTTAAAAGTTGTCAGATGCCCCCCTTAATAAGGGGGGATTAAAGGGGGGACTAAGGGGGGATCGGCACCCCCCTTATCAAAGGGGGGATCAAGGGGGGATTAAAGGCAAAATCCATTTTTAATTTAATTATAACCAGCTACTTATCTTTAAATTTCAAGAACTCGCCCGTAATTCCTCTAAACGTGCTAAAACTTCGGCACTGTGAATGGCAGGATTTACCCCCTAAATAGGGTCTGCTGAAAAAGTTATTGAAAAGTACAGGTCTCTTAATCAATGATTTCACTTAGCTACAACTATAATCTTCCGTTGTTGATTAATCCATAAATTATAACTTATCATAATCATTGACCGAGAAAAAGTGCTGTTTTCCCATTTCATACTAAATCCTGTTTAATAAGGTATAGGGAAGCAGCGGAGCAGGGAGCAGGGAGAAACAATTCATAACTTGGGAGTTAATCACACTATTAAAAACGGATTTGGTATCAGACATAAAAAAGCCCAAAAAACCTGCCTCAACAGGTTAGAAAGATTCATGACTAAAAAAGTAATAGCAATCGCTGAAAAGGAAGTATGAGGAAGTTTAGCCATCACTTTACCTAAACTATAGTCATTTCAATTAAGATTGAGAATATCAATCCCAGAGTTCATAAGGCTTTTGTCGGTTTAGACTGTATCAGACTTATCTGAAATGACTATAAATCTTCTTTTCCCTTTACCCCGATAGTCCGATAGGGAAATATTCCCTTCTCCCGTGTTAGTCGGTAGGGTAAAATCGGGTGCAGGTTAATTTAAAGCGGGTTGGAGGCCACCTAAAGCGTTAGTATCGGGAATAAGGGCAAAAAATGCCAGAATTACTGTACTTAAAAAACTCAACAGTTGACGACGAGACATAATCAGTTAAGCTAAGACGTATTTAAACTGCTTATTCTTGGATTAGGCGAATCTCCTCCAATCCCTTTACTGTTGCCTCTTGCCTCGTCTCAACAAGCAATTTAAGTTATGAACAGCTTACCGCCTTATTGTAACAAAAATTTCACTACTTCACAACGGGGTCAAACGCCACCTTTTCTGTGGTTGAGGCTCCACTGACTTTTATACGCCACTAAGCACGACCCTTTACAGATATAGCCAAGGCATAGTTTGACGAGTCAAGACACGAATTGCGTATTTCAACTGTTCGGAACGACTATTATAGTCTTTTCCCCCAAAATGTCCCGCAATACCAGAAAATTTCGGTTCAACGGGAAACCTTTTACAAACATTAGCCGATTGTGATGCTAAATTAATAGCTTGATAATATTGATGTTCACTATAAAAACAACCCTGCTGATGATTTTTGTGCATCGGCTGCAGGTAGCTTTCATAAAAGCATTTGCTAAAGACAAGAAAACGAGTATCTGCATAGGAAGGATTATTTTGTTTGTTCTGTAATTGTTGCCAAATCGGCCATTTAAAATCACATAAACACTCAAAGGGACTTTTAACCCTCTCTAAAATATCCGTCATATTGAAAAGATAAATTCTACCAGTTATCTTGGCAATATAAGAAGACTCTTTGACCAGTGCTGATTTTAAAATTCCCTGCTCTATTAATAGGGTTTCGCCGTAACCTTTGCCAAAATTACGAGGAAAATCATTGGCATCTAGTGAAATAAATTCAATTTGTTTGTTATGGGGATTTTCTTGAGTCGTTTCTTGCAATCGCTCAAGAGGCCAACCAGAATTTTCCACAAATAGTATTTTTTTGATACGAGGATGAAAATTAATATAATACTTCAGGGAATTATAGTAATCTTCCTGTCTTTGCTCAGGAACAGTTGGATAGGCTTTCGGCATACCTTTAATATTAATTGTTGCTGTTAAAAGTAAAACTAATTCCTGCTCTAAATTTAACCAACCAGCTTGAAAACTTGTTCGTGATGCATTCATAAGCTATTGTCTGTATTTATTGTGGGCTCTTCTCGACTTTGTGTGATAATTTTTGCTTATGGAACGCAAAATGCTTACGGGACAAGACTTTTAAGACTATTTTGACGTTCGGCGAAGCTCCGTCGAGCCGCGGAAGAAACTATCAGTATAGATCTCGTTTCCGCACAGAAACCAGAAGAGCCTATTGTGTGATTATGGCAGTTTTCATCAGAATGAGGCATGGGCAAGAGGTTTAAACCCTTTGTTGGCAAAACTTGTCGATCACTCATTAACGTGAAAAGCGCTATAGTTCTGAGATGGTTTTGACAGACCAGAATTTAATATGTCCGTGATCCCAAAGAGCGGTGATCAAAAATACGCTTTTCAGGAGGAGCAAGATCGGCAAAAATCTGACTCAGAGAGGGTAGCAAATAAGCGTGGGCAGTCCCGCAGCAAGAATTTTGATAATGATAATAATCTGACATATTTTAAAATAGTTAATATGTAAGTATTTCCCGTGGCAGCACCACTACTGTCGAAAGGTAATACAAAAAGTAACTTTTGTCAAGGGTTTAGTGAAATTTATTCTTACAGCCCATTGATACGAACTGTTATACTATTTTATCAATATATTGCATATACTATTATCCATGGACATCTTGCAAAAATCAAAAACCTTCCCTTAGACGAGAAGTCGCCGAGCCATTATTCTCCTAGTTAGAAGTCGTAAACTTAACAGTAATACCCGAATTCTGTTATCAGAAAACTTTAACAACTACCAGAGCGGATCCGAGTATAAATGAACGGTTAAAGAATCTTGATCGCCGGGGATACCAGTAATACAACTACAAATTTGAGTGCCATCATCTAATTCTACTTCACAGGCGTGACAGGAACCCATTAAACAGCCGGTAGGAATGTCAATTCCTGCTTTTTTGGCCACGTCTAATAATAGTTCTCCCGTTTCCGCTTCTATGATAATATCATCGGGTAAAAAACGCACTGCAATAGTCATAATTTCTCCTTACAAATGAGCAAAAATAGGGTTAAGATTTAAATGTTCTTCCAATAAATTAGCCATATTATCTAGGGTTATTTCTCTTTGTTCACTATAGTTAGCAATTCCCGTCGGCAAAGATAATAAACCGCGACGCTGACGTAGATGATTTAGCCAAGTTCTTCGCCAAGAACCATTATCAAAGATACCATGTAAATAACAGCCCCAAATTGAGAGAGAATCATTGACAATTCCCAGACTAGCATCTTCCTCGAACATTTTTTGATAACCTGATTCACTTTCCCATTGGCTTATTCCCTGGTGAATTTCGTATCCTGTTACTGGTAAACCCCCTTGGGGAAAATTAGATAAAACTTGTCGTTGACGGGTAATTTTTTCGGCAGTAATTACCGTTTTTAAGGGCAGTAAATTTAAGCCAGTTGCCTCACTTTCGGGACCTTCTCGATGGTCAGGATCCAGGATTAATCGCCCTAACATTTGCAAACCACCACAGATGCCAAAGATAATACCTCCCCTTTGGTGATAGGCTTGTAATTGATTAGCCATACCACTTTGATTAAGAGCAATTAAATCAGCAACAGTGGTTTTAGAACCGGGGATAATTACCCCATCGGGATCACCTAAAGATTCCTGTAATTCTAGATAACGGACATTAACTGTTGCTTCACCACAGAGAGGGTCAAAATCCGTAAAATTAGCGATATGAGGCAGACGAATGACACTGATATTTAGTTCAGCTTTGGGTTTTTGGGCGGGTCGATCGAGTAAACTAAGAGAATCCTCGGCACTTAAAAAGATATCACTATAGGGAAGAACTCCTAAGACGGGAATTTTTGTATAATCTTCTAGCCAAGTAATCCCCGAATCTAAGAGGGATTTTTGTCCGCGAAATTTATTGATCACAATACCTTTAATTAAAGCTCTTTCCTCCGGTTCTAATAATTGTAACGTACCGACGACGTGAGCAAAAGCCCCCCCGCGATCAATATCCACCACTAAAATAGTAGCGGCATCGAGATATTTAGCCACCCGCATATTAGTTAAATCGCGATGTTTGAGATTTATTTCCGCCGGACTTCCCGCACCTTCACAGACAACTAGATCAAATTCTGTTGATAATTTAGCTAAAGATTCTTTAATTGCTTGCCAACCTTGCTCAAAATAATTCTGATAATAATCCACTGCCGTGGTGACACCCACAGCCTTGCCTTTAATAATCACCTGAGAGGTCATATTTCCCTGGGGTTTTAATAAAATTGGGTTCATTTCTACCCGGGGAATTGTCCCCGCGGCCCATGCTTGCACCGCCTGAGCGTGACCCATTTCTCCCCCTCCGGCGGTAACATAGGCATTAAGGGCCATATTCTGACCTTTAAAGGGTGTTACTTGCCAACCTTTCCGGTTGAATAAACGACATAAAGCCGCAGTTAAAAAAGATTTACCCGCGTGGGAAGTCGTCCCCACTACCATAATTGCTTTCATCTAGTTTTTTTATTGAGTATTTTCAGTGAACAGTAATCGGTAAACAGTAATCAGTTGATACTAAATCCGTTGAGTATATGCTACTTATAAGGACAGGCACTCATGCAAGAGGCTAATAACTGAAAACTCACATCTGATAACTGATAACTGATAACTGACTCCCAACAGCATTAAAAAGAAAACCAACGTTGCAGAGTATTGAAAAATCTTTGCCAGAAAGTGGGTTTAGGGAAAAAGTCCCCTTGGGGTTGCCATTTTTCTATTAATTTTCTCCCTAAAGGAGTGAGACGAAAACTATCGGTTATCCCCTGTCCATCTACTTCGCGCCGCAAAATTCCCACCTTAATCAACCAGAGAAGATAGCTTTCCGCTGCTGCTTCCGTCAGCAGTCTGGAAGTATAACCTTTCTCTAAACCCCCAGCACCAGGAATGCTTAAAAGTGATACACTTTGCTCCAGCATAGCGGCGAATAGGGTGACACGGAAAGGAGAACAACAGAGGGCGCGTTCGGCCCGGTTGATGGTAGCATCAGGATAATTGATGGCGGTAACGGTGGGAGTCGATAGGCTCATAGATTCCGGTCATTTAGCTATGGATAAACTCATTGTTACACTAATTCTGTCTCAACCCCTGTCAACCCCAATCATCGATAGAATAGGGATGAAGTGTTAAGTAGCTTGAGTGTTTATGCAGTCTCCCGAACCGTTCGATACTAAATATACCCCAGAGGAAGTGGAAGTGGAAATCGAAACCGACGATTTTCCCCCCCTTGATACCCCGGTTAGTTTTGCTGCCACTCTCGAAAAAGTGAAAACTTGGTACGGCAGCCTGTCCACACCGGCACAGGTAGTCGTAGCAGTGGCGGGGGTTTTTGTGGCTCTTTCGATTTTAACGGCGATTTTACGGCTAGTTAGCGCAGTTTTGAGCGCTTTAATCCTTGCCGCTATCGTTTATCTCATCTATCGTTACATCCTCAAACCGAAAGTTTAGTCGGCTATGCACATTTTCTGTTCAATGTCAAGAGTTTAGTTGATAAAAAAAATTTATGGAAGAAGCGGACACTAGAGATATCTTGGGGGAAAATGTGACTAAGTTGGGATTGGCCCAGATCCAGCGTCATCTATTTCTCTGCTGCGATCAGACTAAGCCAAAATGCTGTGACAAGCAAGAAGGGTTAGAAGTGTGGGATTATTTAAAGAAGCGGTTAAGTGAATTAGAACTCGATCGCCCTAGCGCCGACCGTCCGGGTTGTGTTTTTCGCACTAAAGCCAACTGTTTGCGGGTTTGTAGCCAGGGACCGATTTTATTAGTGTACCCGGAAGGGGTCTGGTATGGAAGGGTAAACAAGGAAGCGATCGAAAGAATTATCCAAGAACACCTAATCGGTAATCAAATCGTCACCGAATATGCTTTCCTTCGCCACGATTTACCGGCAATTTCTCTGAACTGTCCAGAAGAAGAACCCGAAACAATAGAGGAAAACAGCGTTAAAACTAGCTGAAACACAATTAATTAGGGTTTGCGGCAAAAAGTTTTTCGTGGGGGCAGGGTGTGGGGTGTGGGGTGTGGGGTGTAGGGTTTTACCGATTTTGAGGGAGTCAATTACCTAATTTTTAGGGAAAAAGTCCCAGAATTTTCCCCCCAATCACTCCAATGGTCGGCAGTTTTTGAGAGAAAAAAAGTCTAAAAACCTTGTTGGATAAGGTTTTTAGATTTATTCAGGAAACCCTAACTACCTGTTGCATGAGTGCCTATCGATCCTTTGTCCGTCTCCATTCCCCCAACCCTGCAGCTCGGAAAATACCCATGAAAGAGACCAACAAAGACAATAAACAACTTTTATTAATCGACGATGACCCAAATTTAATACTTTTGGTGAAGGATTATCTAGAGTTTCGTGGTTATAGGGTGACAACCGCAGAAAACGGTCCCGAAGCCCTAGCAATCCTCGAACGCGGGGCAAATACTGCCAAAGCAGGGGAAATCCCCGATATGATTATCTATGATCTGATGATGCCGGAAATGGATGGTTATGCCTTCCTCGAAAAAATTCGTCGGGACAGTCGTTTTAGTGGTCTTCCCGTGATCTTTCTCTCCCCTAAGGGTCAAAGTCAGGACAAGATAACAGGTGTAACCGCCGAGGCCGATGTCTATATGGTCAACCCCTTTGAACCGGAAGAATTAGTGGCCCGGGTGGAGTCTTCCCTCAAACAAGCGGGCCGGTTGCTGAAACGCAGCACCCGCATCCATTCCGATGATGTCACCTCTCTTCAGGTTCCGGGTAATGTGGAATTAACCCCAACGGAGTTAAAAGTAGTACAATTGGTCGCCCAGGGCCTGGCTAATCGGGAAATCGCCGCAAAACTCAATGTTAGTCAACGGACAATCGAAAGTCATGTGTCGAATATGCTTCATAAAACCGGTCTTCATAATCGCACGGAATTGACTCAATGGGCGATCGAAAGTAATAAGCTGTTCACTATCTAGAGCTTGCTGAAAAACTTTTTTAGCATACCCTCAATAGTCAACAGCTTATCAGGGGTTAGGTCAGGTGATTGTCAACTCACCTTTTTTTGGCATTAAAAATCCCTGAGATTGTCCTGGGCTGCTAGTTGCGATCGCTCTTTTTCCATGGACAATTCCGTTTCCAATTCTTGGCTGAGGAAATAGTTGAGGAAAGTTCGGATAATAGCGATGAGGGCGAGTTGTGCCAAGGCTTCTATAGTAGGTGTGACGGTAGTAGCCACGATGTCTCCACCTAACTGAAACTCTAGGGCTAAAGATAGCCAAGTACCGAAACGAATGCGAATTTGATTGAAGGAAAAAGGGGGAAGACTGCGACGGTGACGATTAGACTGCCAAGCTAATTGTAGGGTTTTAATTAATCCGATCACCACACAAGCGATCGAAATACTTTCTAGGCAAAACTTGATGATTGCCACCGCAGAGATCAAGCCTGTTTCTAAAGTTGCTAAAAATTCCATACCCAACAGATACCCTCTTATGGGATTATCCGATAAACCAACCTACCATCTAAGGAAGTTTCTCCAATGGCAGTTAGAACAGGTTTCTCGCCTGTTCTAACCTCTGACTGACTTAAGCCGGTCTTCCCTCGACCACCTTATCGATTAAACCGTAGGCGACAGCTTCCTCGGCGGAGAGGAAATAATCGCGGTCTGTGTCTTTTTCGATGCGTTCGATGGTTTGTCCAGTGCGATTAGCCATAATTTCGTTTAATTGCTGGCGAATACGCAGGATTTCCTTAGCTTCAATGTCGATATCCGTCGCTTGCCGGCGCCCGGTTCCGCCCATGGGTTGGTGAATCATAATCCGCGCATGGGGAAGGGCGAGACGCTTACCCGGACTACCAGAAGCCAGTAAAAATGCCCCCATAGAGGCCGCTAATCCCACACAGATAGTCACCACTTCCGCTTTGATGTACTGCATGGTGTCGTAGATGGCCATCCCGGCGGTAACGGAACCCCCCGGCGAGTTGATATAGAGATAGATGGGTTTAGTGGGATCTTCCGAGTCGAGATAAAGCATTTGGGCCACAAGGGCATTGGCTAACCCGTCGGTGACTTCCTGCCCCAAAAAAAGAATGCGTTCCACCGAAAGACGGCTGTAAATGCTAATCCACTGTTCGTATTGGCTACCAGGCAGACGGTAGGGAACTTTTGGCACACCGATAGGCATAATTGGTAACAACTCCTGCTAATTTGTAATAAATCTTAACTAACTTGGGCGAGGGGTTTCGGCAGCTCCTTGCGACTTTCGAGAACGAGATCGATTAATCCGTAGTCTTTCGCCTGTTGTGGGGTGAGATAGAAGGTGCGATCCATATCTTTCGCCAGTTTTTCGGTGGTTTGACCCGTATTTTTCGAGAAAATTTCCAACATCGTCTGTTTATTGGCGATTACCTCCTTGGCGCGAATCTGGATATCGGTGGCTTGTCCCTGGGCCCCGGTGCGATTTTGGTTGAGAACAATGGTAGCGTGGGGTAAGGAGGCGCGAAAACCCTTGGTTCCTGCGGAAAGAATCATCGCGGCAGTTCCCATGGCCTGTCCGATACAGATAGTATGAACGGGAGGTTTAATGTAGTTGAGGGTGTCACAGATGGCGAAAGCTTCCGTTTCGTAGCCGATCGCGTCGCCAGTGTACCAGGATGTGCCGGTAGAGTTGATATAGAAGAAAATCGGTTTTTCGGGATCGTCAAATTGCAGGTAGAGCAGTTGGGCGATAATTAATTCCGTCACGTCCACCCCGACATTGCGCTTGACATCATCGGAGGAAAATAAGGGCAACCCCAGATAGACAATTCTCTCTTTGAGCAGGAGAGATTCTAAGTCTGGTGGTGGTGTCCGATAGGCTGCATCCCCATAATAGGCAGTTTGTACCGCTTTAATCACTGAGTTCATCGAGTTTTTCCGTCATACACAGTATCCTGCTTTTGATTTTAACGTAATCAGGTTGACCGATCGGCAAAAGTGTAGCGGTGGTTTGCCTTCTCCCTGCTTTAACAACTTCTGCTGTTCACCAGTAGTAACAAGCAGATTTCTAGTCAATAATTAGGGCAATTTTCCCCGTCACCGCACCAGTTTCTAGGAGTTGATGGGCGCTGATAGCTGCCGCTAAAGGGAAGGTTTGGGAGAGATGAATGGTTAACTTTTTCTCGTCAATTAAACGCGCCCCTTGTCTGAGAATTTCTGTTTGATATTTTTGCGCTTCTGGCAGTCCCATCAAAGCCGGGGTTAACATTAATTCTAAACTAATCCGCAAATTGCGATCGCGTGCTTCCTTCCAGCTGCCTGTAGGTTCCAAAATCGTCACCATATCGCCGTATACTCGCACCGCTCGGCAAGTTTGCCTAAAAGTTTCCCCTCCCACCGTATCAAAAGCGATATCTACTCCTTTCCCTGCGGTTTCTTGAAGTATCGCCGCGACAAAATCGGTTTGTTTGTATAAAATCGGGTAATCTGCCCCTAATTGCCGCACTAAACGCTCTTTATCGCTATTTCCCACCGTCGTATAAACTTTAGCCCCTTTCAGTTTCGCCAATTGAATCGCGACATGACCAACACCCCCGGCCCCGCCATGGATAAGGACGCTTTGTCCCGATTGCAGACGAGCGCGATCGTAGAGTGCTTCCCAAGCGGTGATTAAAACCAAAGGTACAGCGGCCGCCTCGGCAAAAGAAAGAGATTTCGGCTTGTGGGCTAGATAATCCGCCTCGATTAGGGCATATTCAGCATAATTTCCCGTGCCGGCCCTGCCCAGTCCGCCGCTACAAAAGTACACTTCATCCCCGGGGCGAAAATCCTGCACCGCCGCCCCAACGGCCTCGACAATTCCCGCCCCGTCACAGCCCAAAATGGCTGGCATTTGCTCGGGGTAAAAAGTGCCGCGTTTACGAATTTTTGTATCAATAGGGTTGACACCAGCGGCTTTTAATGCTACTAAAACCTGATGCGGTTGACTAATTTTCGGGGTGGGGACTTGCTGAAGTTGCAGCACATCCACGGCGGTCATGAGGATAGCTTTCATTCTATCTATTCGGGATTAACCCACATTAACGTCTGGCCAAATTCTACCGGTTCACCGTTAGCGACGGCGATTTCGACGATTTGCCCGGCCACCTCCGCTTCGATTTCGTTCATCAACTTCATCGCTTCGATGATACAGACCGTTTGTCCGACCCGGACTCGATCGTTTTTTTCCACGAAAGACGGTTCATCGGGAGCGGGAGCGCGATAAAAAGTGCCGACCATGGGAGAGGTAATCGCCAGCCATTTTTTATCAATAGCGGCGGCCGCGGGTTCGGGAGTGGGGGTTTCCGGGGCCGGAGTGGGACTGGCGGCTACCACGGGAGGGGCGACCGGGGCCGTCACCACCGGCAAGGGAGCGGGGAGATGACTAAGGGCAGCATTAACGGTTCCTTTACGGATATTTAGCTCCAAATCCGTACTTTTCAGGCTAAATTCACTGATATCCGTTGCTGCCAGTGTTTTGATCAGTTCTCGAATTTCGTTGTAATCAATAGTCACCGCTCTGAAATCCCCCCGCAAATAAAAAGCAACAAATCCAAATTCGCACCCACCAAACCGTCGATTTTTCCCATCTAGCGGCTAAGTTTTGGTAAACAGGCTCAGAAACACTGGCTTTAGTCCTAAACCCGTCCCTAAGCCCTCATTTCTGGGCTTCTCATCACAATTATTCCCGTCCCAGATAGGAACCATCCCTGGTATCCACTTTAATCCTTTCACCGATGGAAATAAACAGGGGAACCATCACCTGCGCTCCCGTTTCTACGATCGCCGGTTTGGTGCCACCGGTGGCCGTATCTCCCTTGACTCCCGGATCTGTATCGGTGATTTCCAAGATTACCGAGGTGGGCAATTCCACATCTAACACTTGCTCATTCCAAAAGAGAATATTAACTTCCATTCCTTCTTTCAGATACTTGGCTCTCTCGCCCATTTGTACCGGGGTGAGAGTTGCTTCCTCAAAAGTCTCCATGTCCATGAAGACAAACTGATCGCCTTCTTTGTAGGTGTGCTGCATGGTGCGCTTTTCGATCGTGGCTGAGGGCAAGGTTTCCCCCGCCCGGAACGTCCGTTCTACCACGTTGCCGGTCTGGACATTTTTTAACTTGGTTCGCACGAAGGCCGATCCCTTACCCGGTTTGACGTGCAGGAATTCCACCACCCGCCAGACAGAGCCATCGATCTGGATGGTTGTGCCGCTCCGAAAGTCGTTACTCGAAATCATGAAATGCTGTTTAGGCCAAGAAAGATCAACATTCCATTTTACATACTCGCCGTACCGAAAAAAACTTTTTTACGCGAATTTGTCTGAATCGAAGCGAGGTGGACTAACCTAGGGGCAGCAGCTAAAAGTAAGTTAGAATTAATTGACTGACTGACATCTGAGAAGCGATATCAACCATGACAGGTGTGGACTTACAGCAATTATTACTAGAAAAATGGGGTCGTTCCTACGATATCCAGCTACGACGCATCAAAGATAAGGTTCATGTCCAGGTAATGTGGAAATATCTCGAACAAGCTTCTTTTCCCCTCTCCGAGTCTGAATATCTGGAACATCTCAATGCGATCGCTAATTATCTTCACGAATGGGGTGGTTTTAGTCAATTTCAAGCTTTTATCCGCGAAACCCGCGAGCGTCCCCGTCTCGGTAAAGCGGTTAGTCTGCCCCTAGATCTAGGTGAAAGGGCATCGGAATGGCTGATCAGTGATCAGTGATCAATTATCAGTGACCAGTGGGATTGTTAACTGAACAGTATACTGCATTTAAATTGCGTCCCCACTCCCCCATCCCCTTCTCTAGACACAAAAAAGGCGTTAAGCTTAACCTCAACGCTTGCCTTTAATCTAATGACAGTGACTAGCTCTTGCGACGAGCGAAAGCACCAACACCGGCAACGGCTAAGATACCGAGGATAGCAGAGGGTTCGGGGATGTAAGTAGTTTGTCTGAAATCGTTGGTGATACTGTTAAGTGATCCGTTAACACTAGAGACAAAGAAAGTGTCTCTGACGTAAAGTTTCAGGATATTCGGATCAACTTGAACCGTGAGGCCAGGAGAGCCTATGCCACCAATATCCAGGCTTTTAGCCTCCGAGGTTCCGACCAAACTCGTCCCGCCGAAAGCATCTGACCAAACCGTCTTGCTCAGAGAGACACCGGAATCAGTCTGGCCAGTTGTGGTATAGCCAGCGCTGAATGCTTCGAACATCTCCGTCAAAAGTTCGTTGACGTTGGGAGTGTCGGGGTCATCAATGATCTCGATCGTGTAATCTATGACATAAGTACCAGATGAACTTAGCAGAGGGGTAGCTGGGGTGAAGGTCACGGTGTGCAAATCGCCCAAGGGCAGCACGGTTTCCGTAATGGTCAGAAAATTGTCCGGGTCATTTATACCAATGCCAGTTGAGGAGATGTGTGTAAACAACTTGTCCCCTTTTCGGCAAGGATTGGTCTTGAAATTGTTGAA
This sequence comes from Microcystis sp. M083S1, assembly GCF_020246405.1. NCBI lineage: Bacteria > Bacillati > Cyanobacteriota > Cyanophyceae > Chroococcales > Microcystaceae > Microcystis > Microcystis sp. M083S1. Next base: position 533 of record NZ_JADBTB010000010.1, on the reverse strand, counting down.
ACTTTGTGGTAAACACACCGCCTGTGCCTGCACGGGGGCAGCACCAGCAAAGCCGAAAGCGGCAACGCTGCCAGCGATAGCAAGAGCGCCAGTGGTTAGTTGTCTAGATATGTTGGTGATCATTTTAAGTTGTTTGTCAATTTATTAATTAGGGCAGTAATGCGGAGACATCCGTAGTCTAGAATATTTATAACCTGGGAGCATCTGCCCTTTGACATAAATAGAAATGCTTAATGAGATCAATAAAAAAGTTAAAAAAGGCAACCATTTAGATAAGCACAGCGATGACGAAGGACTTGCGGTACATTACCAGATTCCCAACTTGCACCAGTAATTTTGGCTCTTCGTTACTCTTTATGCTAAATCAACATACAAGATGCCAAGACAACATACGTTACGTCATTTCTTCGGCTAACATTTAAAATATCTCCTTCTTTTAATTGTTCGAGTATATTCTCGGCTAGTCTTTTCGTATAGGTTCGTTTCTTGGCGACAAAATCTAACTCTTCGCTAAAGGGTTTCTGACAATTATC
>NZ_JADBTB010000001.1:0-24764 GCF_020246405.1 Microcystis sp. M083S1 | reverse complement strand
TTAAATATTGGAAGAAAGGTAGTCGGAGAGGCCGCCTTTAGCGGGAATCCGATAGAGAGGTTCGTAGTTAACCCAGTACGGGTCAAAGCGTACAAAGCTAATTCTAGATGCAATATTTGCGTACAGAATTAGTAACTATTACCACCAGAGACTTTTTAAGCTGGCAACTTGAGTCTAGCCTAATCAGGGAGATTATTTAGAGCCGATCGTATAAACAAGCACCTGAGCCAAACGGCTAGGAGCATATCGGTTACTATAGAGAGTGTCTATTTTCTCAAAACCGACCTATGCTGCGAGAAGATCTTAAGAAAGAATTAGATAAACTAAACGATGATCAACTGAAAAAGATTGCTGATTTCATAGCCGACCTTGAGTTTCAGTCTGGACAAGTCCCATCGTCTGTTCCGCTTTGGCAAAGAGCAACACCATCCCAGAGAGCTAGGGAATTGCGTGAATGGGTGTTACAACTTCCCAAAGATAGTCCGAGTCTAGGAGATGAAGCCTTTAGTCGCGATAGTATTTACGAATGATGACGAGATATTTACTTGACACTAATATTGTTATGCGATTGTGCAATTGTTCCGACCTACAGCATAAGCTGGCAACCAATGCAGTTTCTCGTCTGCTCATGCAATCAGATGAATGTTTCCTTGCGACACAAGTAATAATTGAGTTTTGGGTTGTTGCCACCAGACCAACTGAAGTCAATGGTTTGGGTTGGTCTGTAGAACAAACCAGAAGCATGATAGATCAACTTCTCGCTCGTTTTCCAGTCTTGGCAGAATCTCGGCAGATTTTTACAAATTGGCTGAACTTAGTCACAACTAACAGAGTGATGGGTAAACGCACTCATGATGTTCGTCTCGTTGCGGCTATGCTTGCCAATGAAATTACACATCTGTTGACCTTTAATCCCAGTGATTTTGCGGGTATATCAAGTATTACCATAACTCATCCACAAGATTTGAACCCGTTTGATACTAATGAGCCATAGTGTTGGCGAGCGCCGCATAACTCAATCGTTATCAATAGGGAAAAGTTAATTATCTGCAATTGCCTTTTTTACTCTCACTCACATTACCATGACCGAGCCAACCCGATTAAACTATCATGATACCTATTCTTGTCCCGTCTGTCGCCATGGTAAAATCGCCACTTTACCACTCATGGAAGCCTATGCTTGTAACTTTTGTCAACACATTTTTACTGCTAATTTAGAACAACAGGTTTTAAAAATGGCCGATAGTCAATTACCCTTAACTTGGTATTGGAATGGTAAGTATTGGCAGGGTTTACCGAGAGAAGGCATGGAGATGGCAGGTTTTTACTTAATTATCGGTTTAGGATTTGTGATTTTTCCCACAGCAATTGTGGCTACGGGGGCCTATCTTTTCCCTCCAGTCGAGGGAAGTCCTTTGTCATGGGTGCCTCTATTTTGGTCGATTTTAACCTTTATTTGCCATGCTATTTGTTTACTCTGGTTAATTATCGAATATTATCAGTTTCCCGTTAATATGTATCTGCGGGCCTTGGCTCGTCGTTGGCAAAATTCTTTTGTTACCCGATTATTATCCTAGGGGTTATTTAATCCTAGAAAGGGGAGATGGGAATTATGAATTATGAATTATGAATTATCAATTATCAATTATCAATTGGGGGAGTGGGGATAAAAAAGCGTTCGACAAAAGCTCACGCGGCTCGACTGAGCTCGCCGAACGTCCGAAGTCTGATAACTGATAAGTAGTCGTGCAAAATTAATTTCCTAGTGAAGATAGGCAAGAGGCAAGAGGCAAAAGGTGGTTAGATATGTGTAATTAATTTTGCTTAGGTACTTAACTGATAACTGATTACTGATTACTGATTACTGATTACTGTTCTCTAAATTATTCCCAAAGGACAAAATTGACCCGATAATTCTAGTTTATTGTTTTGCAGCAGATATAAACCATATTCAATTCCTTCTACCACTGCCTGATAGGAAGCTTCCAAAATATTACTAGACACTCCCACGGTTGTCCATCTTTGTTGGCCGTTACTTGACTCGATTAAAACCCTAGTTTTCGCTGCCGTCCCCGAACCACTATCGAGGATTCTCACTTTATAATCGGTCAGGTGAAAGTTAGCAATTTCGGGATAGAATTTGACTAAAGCCTTTCTTAAAGCTCGATCTAAAGCAGCCACAGGCCCGTTACCCTCGGCCACTTCTAATAAATCTTCCTCTTTTACTCGTACTTTAATTGTAGCGATCGCATTATCACTATCCCGGAGCATATCACAATAAACTTGGAATCCTTTTAATTCAAAAAGGTGGCTTCTCTGTGCCAAAGCTTCCCGCATTAATAACTCAAAACTAGCTTCGGCTGCTTCAAATTGATAACCCTGACTTTCCAAGATTTTTAAACGTTCCAAAATTTGCCGACAGGTGGGATCATCTTTATTTAAATCGATGCCAAAACTGCGCGCTTTCGCTAACACATTACTTAATCCCGATTGGTCAGAAATGACGATGCGGCGCTGATTCCCGATCGCTTCCGGGTTAATATGTTCGTAGGTTAGGGGATTTTTCGCTACCGCAGAAACGTGAATGCCGCCTTTATGGGCAAAAGCGGAGCGTCCGACGAAGGGAGCATGATCATCCGGGGCTAAATTGACCATTTCGCTGATTTTTCGGCTAGTTCCCGTCAATCGGCCTAATTGATTTTCTTCTAGGCAGGAAAAGCCCATTTTTAACTGAAGATTGGGAATTAAAGTACATAAATTGGCATTGCCGCAGCGTTCCCCATAACCGTTAATTGTGCCTTGAATCATGCGTGCGCCCTCGTTAACTGCCGCTAAGGAGTTAGCTACGGCGGTTCCTGCGTCATTATGGGCATGGATGCCTAATTTAGTCCCATTTTCGTTATCAGGATCGATATCCAATTTCTCCCGCACTTTCTCCACAATCGGGGCGATTTCTTGGGGTAAAGTGCCGCCGTTGGTATCACAGAAAACTAACCATTCGGCCCCGGCATCCCTGGCGGTTTTGAGGGTTAAAAGGGCGTATTCGGGGTTATTTTTGTAACCATCAAACCAATGTTCGGCATCATAAATGACTCGTTTTCCCTGACAGCGTAGATACTCGATCGTATCTCCTATCATGGCTAAATTCTCCTCCAGACTGGTTTTTAAGCCCTCTGTGACGTGCAGATCCCAAGATTTGCCGAAAATTGTCACCCAACGGGTTCTAGCGGCGAGAATGGCGGTTAACATCGGATCTTCCCGGGCCTCGACATGGGGGCGACGAGTGGAACAAAAAGCGACTAATTCTGCTTGTTTTAGGGGTTCTTCGTGCAGTTTCCAGAAGAATTGACCGTCTCTAGGGTTTGCGCCCGGCCAACCGCCTTCGATAAAAGGAATACCCATCCGATCTAATTCCCTGGCGATTTTAATTTTATCTTCTAGGGAGAGGGAAATACCTTCTCGCTGGGCCCCATCCCGGAGAGTAGTGTCATAGACCCAAATGCGCTTACCATTGTTCATAGAAATAGTCAATAAGTGTTAATATTAATTAATAACTGTAGCCACTTAAAATCACGCCCCTAATGCCTAGAATAACAGTTTACGGTCAAACAATCACCTGCGATCGAGGTGAAAATCTCCGTCGCATATTATTAAAACATGACATTTCTTTGTATAACGGCGGTTCCAAGTTAATCAATTGTCGCGGCATCGGCAGCTGTGGAACCTGTGCGGTGGCAATTGTGGGCGAAGTTTCTGCTATCAATTGGCAGGAAAAAGCGCGTCTTTCTTTACCTCCCCATAACCCCGATAATAACCGTCGTCTTGCTTGTCAAGTCAAAGTTTTTGGTGATATTAAAGTGACTAAATACGATGGTTTTTGGGGACAGGGAGACGCAGTGATCAATGAGCAGTTATTTTAGCTATCGGTCGTTAGGAGACAGGAGACTATTTTTATTTATTCTCCCATCTCCCCACCTCCAAATTCAGGCTCTTCGTTACTTGTTATGGTTCGATAGGGTGGCATAAATAAACTAAATCCTTATCTGGCAAGAGATTTAATTGATTAGTTCGCTCTAGATCAAAAACAATTGACAAAAATCGCCAAACGTTTTTCTCTATAAGGGTTCCGTCCCTTATAACCCCCGTACATTGCATAACACAAACCGAAGAACCCAAATTCATAATTCATAATTCATAATTTATAATTCTCACTCCCCCACTTCCCACTTCTCCATACTAACAAGATAAAGGTTATCAAATGAACGAGACAACAACTTTTCGGATATCACCAATAATTCGGGTAACTTTATTGAGTTTATATGTGGCGTTAACCATCCCTTTACCCTTTTTAGCAAAAGTCACTAATTCCCCCGTTAATCCCAATTTTCTTTGGATAGGAATTAGCTTAGGATTAATCGCTTTATACGGAGCTTTAAGTGAAAGGGTGATTTTATCAGAGACAGGGATACAAGTTACCTATCCCCAATGGTTTCCCGCTTTTCTTCGCTCTGGTTGGTGGTTAAATTGGACAGATATAAAAGAACTTAAATGTCGCAGTACGGGACAGGGTGGTTTAGTTTATTATTTCCTTGATCGCTCCGCAGAAAAAGCCTATTTATTGCCGATGCGAGTAGTGGGATTTAATCGCATGGTCAAAATAATCGAGGAAAAAACTAACCTGGATATGACCGATATTCGCCCCCTTTCTCAACCTTGGATGTATGGAATTCTTTTTGCTCTCACCCTATTTTTATTATTAGTCGATGCTTGGACTATTGCTACGGCGAGAACTATTATTCCCTAATAAATTCGGCTCAAAACGTAATCCACTAGCTCGATTAGCACCTCTTTTGAGGGAGAAGAAGCTAAACAGTCAAGGTGTTTTAATGCACTTTGTCCATACTGACTGGCTAATTCTTTTGAGCGAGGAATACCTTGGCTAGAGTGAATAAAATCAAGAGCTTTTTCGATGTCTCCTTCCTGACTAAACTCCCGTTCGATTAACACTTCTATATAGGGATTTTCCTCCATGGCAAAGAGAGCGGGAGCAGTGATATTACCACTGATCAAATCGGAGCCAGAGGGTTTTCCTAATACTTCCGTGGGAGAGGTAAAATCGAGAATATCATCGACGATCTGAAAAGCTAATCCTAAATTGCGGCCATAATTATATAAATGATGATTAACTTCGGCCGATTGATCGCTTAATACCCCGGCTGCTTTGGCACTATTGGCAATTAAAGAAGCAGTTTTGTAGTAACTTTTTTCTAGATAAGCTTCTAAGGAGATACTGGTATCAAAGCGATTAATTCCCTGTTGAATTTCCCCTTCAGCAAAATCGCGAATCACTTCCGAGAGCAATTTTACCACTTCTAAATTATCTAAATTAGCTAGATACCAAGAGGATTGAGCGAAAAGAAAATCTCCCGCTAAAACCGCCACGCGATTGTCAAATAAACTGTTAACGGTGGGAACACTGCGCCGCAATTCTGCCTCATCTACCACATCATCATGGACGAGACTGGCAGTGTGAATCATCTCCGTGATTTCCGCTAATCGACGATGACGGGGAGTGATATCCCGGTCTAACATGGTAGCGCGAGATACCAGCAACACGATCGCCGGTCGAACGCGTTTACCACCGGCCTCGAACAAATGTTCTGCTGCCGCCGCTAAAATGGGATGACGAGCGCCGACGAGATTTTTTAAGTTATCGGTCAAAAGACGGAGATCATCGTCAACGGGTGCGAATAAAGAAGTTGTTGGGATCATTGGTTAGCCAATTGGCGAGATAGTTACGAAAGTTTACATATCCTTACATTTATTTTAAGCTAACCGTCCAGACTAGGGAAGGGGAAGCATCAGTAATCAGTAATCAGTGAGGGGTTAGAGGTTGGGGTTTTGGGGTATTAGTTGAAATTTCCCCGTCTCCCCCCACACCCTACACCCCACACCCCACTTCCCACACCCCACTTCCCACACCCCACACCCCACACCCCACTTCCCTGGTCCCTAATCTTTTTCCCGACAAAACCCTTGTCATTGTCAAGACTCTAGGGTAACTTGTATATAAAAATTAATAAAGCGAGAAGTATTAGAACGATGTTGAGACTAATTAGCGACTTTGACGGCCCGATAATGGACGTATCGGAGCGATATTACCAAGTTTATCAAGACTGTTTACAGAAAACCGCCTATAAAGGTCAAATTATCGGGGAATTATCGAAAGCGGAATTCTGGCAGTTAAAACGGGATCAGGTTTCTGAGAAGCGTATCGGGGAAATGTCAGGATTAGATGAAGATCAGGCCCGGAAATTTGCCCATCTTCGTCGTCAAACTGTTCATACTTTACCCTATCTTGTCCACGATCGCCCGGTGGTTGGTTCTTTGGAAACTCTCCAGAAAATCCAAGAGTTAAAGATCGATTTAGTCGTGATGACGATGCGGCGGGTGTCCGAGCTAGATCATGCCTTTAATCGCCACGATATCGGTCGTTTTTTCGCCGCTAATCGTCGTTATTGTCTAAATAACAATTACACCAAAACCAACGACGTGCGCGACAAAACCCTGCTTATGGCTAAGGCCGCAAAGGAACTGCCGGCGGCTGCCGATACTTGGATGGTGGGGGATACGGAAGCGGATATTGCCGCCGCTAAGAGCCAAAATATTAAGGTTATTGGCGTATTATCGGGGATTCGCAGCCGTTCCCGTTTAGAGAGCTACGAGCCTGATTATATCGTCAATAACCTTGGGGAAGCAGTGGACGTGATCTTAGGATCCCTACGAGCGATTGGTTAACGGAAAAAACTACTAATCACCCAAAAGATCAGAAAAGTGACGAGCGCATAAATTTGGCGATCGCCGAAAATATTCAAATCAGCCTTGGCCGCTAAACTGGCTAATCCCGCTCCCAGAGCGACTCCTAGCACTAAACCAGCGAGAGTGAATAGCAAGGCGCGGCCAAAACGTTTTTCTTTGCGGTTGAAAAAATAGATATTAACGAAAACGCCAAAAGCTAAGAGCAGCGGTAAGAGGGAGCCACTAGGATCGGGAACTAACAGCGTTATTGCTCCTAAACAAGCGTAAATCACTGCTGGTACGCCGATATCCTGTGCAGAAGGTGTATCGATTGAGCTTTGCCACCAGTTAGGAGATTTGCTGCTAGTAACTGGTTTACTTTCCACCGGAATCGTCAGACGTTCGGGAAAACGAATGCGATCGGGAACTTTAATTCTACCCTCCTGTCGCATCCGCAGTCGATCCATGAGGACGGAATCGTAGGCCGCCTCGATCAATTCGACAATTTTGCTATCATTCTGATACTGTTGCACCAGTCTTTGTTTGGCCTCTTGAATTTCTTCAAAAGAGGATTCTTCAGTAACCCCAAGTTGTTCGTAGGGATTCTGTTCACTCATGAACATACCTCCTTAATTATGCTCCCGATAGTCATGATCTTAACCCTATGTTCTGTAGTTTAACTTGAGATCCAAGCTTATTTAAATTAATTAAGTTTAGCGAAAATCTGGGCAGAATCGATCGCTTCGTAGGGATAACCACTAGCATCTAAGAGGCTTTTTTCGGCGATTTCTCCTTCTTTAACGATAATTAAGCGGTTTTTGCCACCGTAGGCTTTAATTGTGACAATTTCTAAAGCGAATAACCCCGGAGAGAAACGGGGATTTAAGGCCCCATCGTACTCGAATTTACTCTGCATTAACTGCAAAGCATAGACGCTACTGCTATCAAAGGGTACTACATCTCTCATCGTTTTGGCCCGCAGCACTGGGATTAAATCGCGAAAGGGAATAGAAATCTTTTGCAGGGTGCGATCAAGTGTATCAAAAGAATAACAGTAACCGATGCCGTCCCAACGTCCTTCACAGCGCAGAATTAATTTATAGCGTTTTCCGTCCCCTTGTACCTGTAATTCTATTCCCTCGTAGTTAGATAAATTTAGGGGAGGATTCAGGTTTCTGGTACGAACTGAGGCAAAACCACCGTTATTTTCGGTTCTAACGATACCAGAAAAGAGAGCGCGTCCTCCGGTTAGGGTTATCTGACTCTCACTCACTCCTCCCATTACCACATCATCCACCGCACCCCAGATTTCTTTTATATCACTGCTGGGATTGCTAAAGTCAAAGAGGGTTTTTTCGGCGCTTATACCAGCATTTTTCAGTAAATCGAGTAAATTGGCTAAACTATGGCGGTTATTCTCCCCTTGACAGTAGATAATCTCATCAATCCCCGTGAATAATTGCGGGGTTTGCAGAGCGAATAAATCGACATTTTCAGCAAATAATTGACGTGCAGACTCGATATTATCGACTAAAGCGCGAATTTGATAGTTTTGCTGCTGTAGTTGAGCGATTACCTTTCTACCGATCGCATTTTCACCACCAATGACTAAAATAGTCTTCATTGCTTGCTCATTTGTTAGCTGAATTTTTTTATCTTCCCCGAAACCGAGCAGCCTTTGCAGACAACTCCAGAGGGGAATACTATCAAAATAGTCGAGAGTTTGCCAAAATCTCTGAAAATCCCAGCTTTTTGACTCAGCCATAACTTTTATCTCCTTACTGCCATTAATTTTTATTTTATCGAGTTAATTTGGCTGTTTGAGATCAAAAGCTCTCCTGTAAAAATCAAAAATCTTCCGTTAGGTGAGGAAACTCCGAGACAGGAGGAGAAAAAAGACAAGAGATAACTATCCTACCCATAAAACCGAAGATGATGTCAAATTTATCTGTGCTTTTAGATATTTTGACCCGATAGCGGCTCGAGAACTTACTTTTGCGGGAGGTCTATTAATTTTGACGCTCTTATTCTTCGTCTGATCAGTTTAACTTAATATAGGAGCGATCGATCTTTGTGTCCTTTGTGTCTTTGTGGTTCGTTCTATTCGCTCGTACCCAGCAAACCCAAGAGGGCCTATTTTTGCTTTATTCGATTCCATACTATCTAAGTTTTTAAGCTGATTCAAACTACTAATTTGCCATAACCAGTCTGGGATAGCCAACGGAAGGATGCTGCAAAAGTTGTGGAGTTAATTAACAATCATCCCCGAAAATGTCTTGACTATCGAACCCCCTTTGAGGTATTTTATCAAATACGATCGGATAGTGATGCAATTCAGATTTGAGTTTACTGCAAATTTTTTTAATCATCATGTCACAACAATCCTTAATCCCTAAAACCCCGACAGATCAAGCCATCCCCAATCCCCTAGCACAAAATAGGTTAAATGTCAAGCTTTTTAGAAAAATATGTTTATTGTCTCCCCTGTTGTTTTGGGGATTATTTGGTTTAGAAGTTAATTCGGTTAAAGCAGTAGAAAACCTACAATGTCCCGTCATTTCTAGGGAAGAAGTTGATACTAACGCTCTCCAAAGAGAAATTGCTAATTATTCGGCCACTCTGCGAGTCTATCCTAGCGATCCTAGTACGATTAAACTTTATTTTCAACGGGGAATGGCGCGAGAAAAAATCAACGATCGAAACGGTGCGATCGATGATTTCAGTCAATACATTTGGTATAGTAATTATAATGCTCCCGGATTCAAAGATCGACAGTTACTAGCCCAAGCCTATTATCAAAGAGGTAAGTTAAAGTTAGCCATGGCGATGGAGGAAGAAGAAACCCCTATAGCCGAGGAAATCCCTGTTATTGAGGAAGAAACGCCTATAGTTGAGAAAATCCCTGTTATTGAGGAAAAAAAACCTATAGTTGAGGAAATCCCTGTTATTGAGGAAGAAACACCCCTTATTGAGTCAGAAAGGCCAATAAGGAAGCAGCATCAGCTAAAATTATTAGAAGCTGCTCAAGCAGATTTTCGGCAAGCCTTTAAATATAATCCCAATGAAAGTGAAGTTTACTTTAACCTAGCAAGTGTTGCGTCTTTGCTCGATCATCAATCCTTGGCTTTAGATTATTATCAGCGTTTTATCGGTTATGAAACTGAAAATTATCGCGGCTATTATCATCGAGGACAGCTATACTCTCGGTGGGGAAATTATGCAGAGGCTATCAAAGATTATGACCTGGCTATTTTATACCAACCCGATCTAATTGAACTCTATTATAATCGGGCCATAGCTTTAGAAAAGATAGGGAGAAAACGAGATGCTTTTAAGGATTATAAAATCGTTTTAAAATGCTCACCCAAACTATTTTTAGCCAAGAATGCTCCTAGCAGTTATCAAAACCGTGCCAGAGTACAAATTGAAATGGCTGACGAGGAAGTAGAATTAGCCAATTTATCGAATAATTCCCCGGAAGGATATCAAACAGCGATCGAGTATTATAATGGAGCCATCAAAGACTTAGCACTTGTCATCCGTATTAATCCCAACTACGATAAAATTCCCCATGCTAGAGCATTTCTTAAACGGGGTTATGCTCACCTAAGACTCAACAATAATCAAGGGGCAATTCAAGATTATAACCAAGCAATTTATCTGCAACCCCAAGACGCAAAAGCTTATGTATATCGGGGGTTAATGCGGGCCAATAAATATCAAGAATACGCAGGAGCTTTAGAGGATTTTACTGCAGCAGTGGCACGAAATCGTCATGATGCAGCCGCTCACTATCATCGGGGATTAGTGCTGTATAAATTAGGGCGTTATCAGGAGGCAGTAGATAATTATAATATTGCCTTAGACCAAGATGATCGGATCAATACACCTAGTTTTACTTCTCGCTCTGTCTGTAGCGAAAATATCCAAGAATCTGCCGACAGAAATTATTTTTATGACTCCAGAGAACCCGATTTTCGTCCTAATTATAACGTCTCTTGTCATGCACAAGCCCGGGGAGATGCTTATTTTGCCTTGAAAAATTTTGCCGCGGCCGAAAGAGATTATACTACTTATATAGTTGCCTATCCTAACGATCCAGAAGGGTATCATAAACGGGCCAATGCGCGTTTTGAAAAAGGGGATAAACAGGGAGCGATCGAGGATTATAATGTATTTCTAGAAAAAGTCCGTGATGCGAGAATTTTCTATAGTCGTGGTAATAGTAGCGCTGACGTGGGAGATGATCAAGGAGCGATTACAGATTATCTGCAATCTTTGAGCATTAATCCTATCGATGTGACAGTGTATAGTAATCGGGGAAATGCACGCACCGATACCGCTACTATTCCCGATAATGTACAAGTAAAACCGAGAATATCGGCCAATCCGATCGCCTATAATAATCGTGGTATTATTCGACGACAAACTGGGGATAAAGAGGGTGCTTTAGAGGATTTAGATAGGGCAATTAGATTGAATTCCAATAATCCGATCACCTATAATAACCGGGGAGTTATTCGCTTTGATTTGGGAGATAATGTTGGTGCTTTGGAGGATTTAAATATCGCTATTGCTCTCCAGTCTAACTATGCTGAAGCTTACTATAATCGAGGTTTAGTTAAGGAAAAAATCGGCGATAAGAAGGGAGCGATTGCGGATTATCAATTAGCAATTACTTATCGTCCCAATTATGGCGAAGCTTATTATAACTTGGCTCTTGCCACCTACGATGATAAAAATCCTAGTAGTCGAGTAGGGAGCCTTAACTATTTGCAAAAAGCCGCTAATGCTTTGATAAAAACCGGTAATTTAGAACTGTATGAACGGGCGGTAGAATGGATGTTAAAAATGCAGTAATTTGTCTAAAAAATAAGCTCATTTTTGACAAAGGCTTCAAGATTTTATCATTGATTAGCTTTCTTGCATAATTAATTTTTGGGGGTTCAAAAGGCTCCCAGAAAAAATCTGGCAATTCTCCCCCCGAAAAAGAAGGCTAAAAACTAAGTACATGAAAGCTTTTAGCTGAACAAATTAGGTTTTAGATGCAGTCCTTGTTATCAGTTATCAGCTTTTTTCTCCCCCGCTCCCCGCTCCCCCACTGCCAACCCCCAACAGCTAACCCCCATTGAGGACCAGAACGGGCATATTAAAAAAAAACCTGTCCACTGTTCCTGAGAAACGTTAACATAAATTAACAACCCCTTAACAACCGATAAGATCATCCTCAATTTATCAGGAGTTCGACAGCGTGAACAAAAACGGTAATAACAAAAAATGGCGCAATGCGGGACTATATGCCCTATTGTTAATCGTAGTCCTTGCCTTGGCCTCAGCTTTCTTCGATCGCCAGCCAGCAGTGCAACAAACTTGGAAGTATAGTGAATTTTTACAGGAAGTCCGGGAAGGTAAAGTAGAAACCGTGCGCTTAAGTGCCGACCGGCAGCGAGCGATCGTACCAACCCAAGATGGAACAAACGTATTAGTTAACCTGCCCAACGATCCGCAATTAATCAACATCTTGGCAGAAAATAACGTTGATATTTCCGTACTGCCCCAAAGAGAAGAAGGAGTATGGGTAAGAGCCTTCAGTAGCCTCTTTTTCCCCATTTTGCTTCTTGTTGGTCTATTTTTCTTGCTCCGTCGCGCCCAAAGTGGTCCTGGTTCCCAAGCGATGAACTTCGGCAAATCGAAAGCAAGAGTACAGATGGAACCCCAAACCCAGGTTACTTTCGGTGATGTGGCCGGGATTGAAGGGGCAAAATTAGAATTAAACGAAGTGGTGGACTTCCTCAAAAATGCCGATCGCTTCACGGCAATTGGGGCAAAAATCCCCAAAGGAGTCCTTTTAGTCGGTCCTCCAGGGACAGGTAAAACCCTGCTCGCTCGCGCAGTAGCTGGAGAAGCGGGAGTCCCGTTTTTTAGCATTTCCGGTTCGGAATTTGTGGAAATGTTCGTCGGGGTGGGTGCTTCTCGCGTCCGCGACCTATTTGAACAAGCGAAAGCGAATGCACCTTGTATCGTCTTTATCGATGAGATTGATGCTGTCGGTCGTCAACGGGGTGCCGGTTTAGGGGGTGGTAACGATGAACGGGAACAAACCCTCAACCAATTATTAACGGAAATGGACGGTTTTGAAGGTAATACAGGTATTATCATTATCGCCGCCACTAACCGCCCCGATGTGCTGGATGCCGCTTTATTACGTCCGGGTCGTTTTGATCGCCAAGTGGTGGTAGATCGTCCCGATTACGCTGGCCGTAAGGAAATCCTTAATGTTCACTCCAGAGGCAAAACCTTGGCCCAAGACGTGGATCTCGATAAAATCGCCCGTCGTACCCCCGGTTTTACCGGTGCGGATCTGGCTAATTTGCTCAACGAAGCCGCCATTTTAGCGGCACGTCGCAATTTAACCGAGATTTCTATGGATGAGGTCAACGATGCGATCGATCGTGTCCTAGCAGGTCCTGAGAAGAAAAATCGCGTCATGAGTGAAAAACGCAAAACTTTAGTTGCTTACCATGAAGCTGGTCACGCTTTGGTGGGTGCTTTAATGCCGGATTATGATCCCGTCCAAAAAATTAGTATTATTCCTCGCGGTCGCGCTGGGGGTTTAACTTGGTTCACTCCTAGCGAGGATCGCATGGAATCCGGGTTATATTCTCGCGCTTATCTGCAAAATCAGATGGCTGTAGCTTTGGGGGGTCGTTTAGCGGAAGAAATTATCTTCGGTGAGGAGGAAGTGACTACGGGTGCTTCTAATGACCTGCAACAGGTGGCACGAGTAGCGCGGCAAATGGTCACTCGTTTCGGCATGAGCGATCGCCTAGGACCGGTGGCTTTAGGTCGTCAAAATGGTAATGTTTTCCTAGGTCGTGATATCGCTTCCGATCGAGATTTCTCCGATGAAACTGCGGCAGCTATTGACGAGGAAGTGCGTAACCTAGTGGAACAGGCCTATCGTCGCGCTAAAGAGGTTTTAGTCAATAACCGCGCCATCTTGGATCAGTTAGCGCAAATGTTAGTGGAAAAAGAAACCGTGGACGCGGAGGAGTTGCAAAATATCCTCGCTAATAACGATGTGAAAATGGCGGCTTTAGCTTAAGTTTTGTAACATTTTCTTGACAAACAGCATCCTGATGGGTGCTGTTTTTTTTGTTCAACGAAAATTAATGACAAACGTAATTTCTTGCTGATAAGCTGTTAATCAGCTTCACAATACCCTGTTTAAATGCGTCTTAAGTAAGTGGTTATAATTAAATTGAAGATATATCCCCCCTTGATCCCCCCTTGATAAGTAGGGTTGATTCATGAATCAACCCTACCTTGATGAGGGGATGTCTGATAATTTTTAACGCCTACCTACTTAGCTTAACATTCCTGTCTTTTCACTGTTTACTGATTACTGTTTACTGTCATGTAGTATCGATGACTACTTCCTCTTTACCTATTCTGATTGTTATTTGTGGGGCAACTGCCACGGGAAAATCGGGTTTAGCCCTACAATTGGCTGAAAAGTTTAATTCAGTAATTCTCAGTGCCGATTCCCGACAAATCTATCGAGAATTTAATATTGGTACCGCTAAACCTAGCTTAGAAGAATGTCAGCGGATTCCCCATTATCTAATTGATATTTGCGCTCCTCAAGATAATTTCACCCTAGCACAGTACCAAGAACAAGCTGAGGATTTAATCACCACTCTTCACTATTCTCCCCTGTTTTTGGTCGGTGGTACGGGACTTTATATCAAGTCCATTGTCAAGGGTTTAAAAATACCGAGGGTTTCCCCTCAACCGGATTTAAGACGGCAATTACAAGCTTTAGGACAATCCTATCTTTATCAAATTCTGACCCAGGTAGATGAGGAGGCTGCTAAAAAAATTCATCCCCATGATCAGGTAAGGACTTTACGCGCTTTAGAGGTTTTTTATCTGACAGGAAAACCTATCTCTAGTCAGCAGGGAGAAAATCCTCCCACTTATCCGATTTTACAAATTGGTTTAGATTGTTCCCCAGAAAGTTTAGACAAGCGGATCACTGTTCGTACTCATCAAATGATCGCCAGGGGATTAGTAGCAGAGGTGCAGAATTTGGGGGATAAATACGGTTGGGATTTGCCACTTTTGCAGACTTTGGGTTATGCAGAGATTAAGCAATATCTCCTCGGGGAAATTTCTTTAGAACAGGCGATCGATTTAATTATCCTCCATACCCGTCAATTTGCCAAACGTCAGCGCACTTGGTTTCGTGCCGATGCTGGTATTGTCTGGTTTCCCATCGATAAAGAAAATTTATTGGAATTGGTGGAACGAAAAATTATTTTGTTCCTTGAGGGGTTGTCAAGGCCCGATATAAAAACACATCATCCTGATTAACGATTAACCGAAAGTTCTCATTTTGATTCAGTTTATTTAAGTGATCATCAATTAGTTCTGGTGAACTAGACCAACCGGGATGACGGCGATCGAGTAGGATATAATTAAATTGATTTAAATCTAGGGATTGGGAACCTTCGATCGCTAATTTGATCATTTCTCGATGGGTAAGATGGGGGGCAATTCTAGAAGTAGTCAAGACACTCTCACTGGTGGTAATTTGGGTGAGAGCTTTTTGGGTGGCGGACCAAGTATCGAGGGAATTTAAATACAGTGACCAAAAATAGCCGTATTTAGCTAAGGCAAAAAAGGCAATAATTGCCCAAGTAATTATCCATTTAGGCTGCTTCAACCAGTTACTATTATGGGCTAAAGTGGCGATAACCGTTAGAAATAAAAAGGGTAAAATTGGCAGGGAATATTGAGTGGTTAAGTTTTTTTGTGGGGCATGATCTGCCAATAAATTTAAAGCGAGTGCGGGAATAGCGGCAATTATTGGGGCAGAATAGCGCCAGGATAAACCCCAAACTAAGGGAATAATTAATAGGATTAGGTATTCTAGATTATTGCCAGTAAAGATTTTTCCCAAGACAAGATCGGGTTTGAGGAAAAGATTAAAGATAATTGCTGGTAAACTATCTCCTAGATAACTATATCGAGAATCAGCCATTTCAATAACTGCTGATTTTCCTGTCAGGAGAGGAATTAATAACTTCGTGGTGATAATAAACCAAAGAATGCCGGTAATCATGGCAATTATTCCGGGGATTTTTTTCTTTTCCCAGAGAAGTAACCAGATACCCATTCCCAACAATGTTAAAGAGAGAATTGCTTTACAACCGAGAATAATAATGATTCCCAGACAAAATCCCCAGAGATTATTTAATCTTGCTGCCAAAATTGTCCAAAAAATCGCTGGCACTGCGATCACTTCAGGATGAAAATCAAAGAGATTAACATTAAAAATTAGGGGATAGAGCAGATAAACTAAGGCTAATGTATAAGCTTGTTTTTCTTTTAATCCCGCTTCTATTGCCAATTGCCAGAGGGGAAAAGCGGCAAGGGAAAGGGAAAAAGCTTGTAAGAAAAGCAGCCAATAAACGCTAGGATAAATTTTATAAAGTAAGGCTATAGGATAGAGAATAAAAGCGATATGATCGCCTAAAATATGGTAGTTAACAAAAGATATAATCGGTGGTTTACCTTGAGAAATTAGGTAAACTCCTTGATCGAACCAACCAAGATCGAGAGCATTAGATTGAAATAAAATATGTCTGATGCTGCTGCAAATAA
The DNA here is from genome assembly GCF_020246405.1 of Microcystis sp. M083S1. NCBI lineage: Bacteria > Bacillati > Cyanobacteriota > Cyanophyceae > Chroococcales > Microcystaceae > Microcystis > Microcystis sp. M083S1. The sequence goes on along the minus strand of NZ_JADBTB010000001.1, from coordinate 8,297 downwards.
ACAGGATTATTGTCGCGCAACCAATTAACCAAAATAAATCATTTTTTTTGTACATAATCATTAAGTTTTACTGGGATTTTTCGGGGTTATTACGACAATACTGCCAGGTATCTATAAAATAGGAAGCAACTTCAGTAAACCATGTTTTAAAAATATTTCTGTTATCACTGGTGACGATAACCCCATTAATAAACTCTTGCCATTGGGGATCATTAGCGGGAAGAATGAAACCATAATAATCACAATTTAAAGGATTGCGGGGTATAAGTTGATAATCTTGTTCTAAGGATAAACCGAGAATGACAGCTTCTCCAATTAGCAGAATACCATCACTAGCAAAAGCATCTATTCTATTCCTTCTTAAACTTTGGATACCCCGCAGTCTTCCCGTCACTCCTTGAAATTCCTGATAGGTAGCAAGAGGATATTTTTGTCTTAATAATTCCTGAGTGCTGGTATCTCGCAAAACTCCAATAGTTACAGCTTCTAAGGACGAAGAAAAGTTGAAATTATTCTGATTATCACTCCGAACTAAAAACTGAGTTCCGGTGACAAAAAAAGGACGAGAAAAACTGACACCATTAGGTATATTTTTTCTGATACTATTAGGACCACACTCGAAATCAACGGTTTTATTTTCCAATAACTGGAAGCGATTAAATAAAGTCGATTTATAAATTTTGACACTGATGATCTGGAGGTTTAATTTATGCTTTAGTTCCCCTCTGAGCAATTGGATAAAATCTAAGCATAATCCCTGCAAATTATTATTACTATCTCGATAGCCAAAAGGAATCGCATCTTCTCTCATCGCTACTTCTAATAATCCCGTGCGTTTAATTTTTTCTAGAACCGTTTCAGACTTAGCTGGGAGAGCAGCAAAAAAATTAGATAAAATAACGAGAGTAATAATGATTAATTTCATGACTTTTGCCGAGATTATTTAAGATTTGTTATGGCCGTGATCCCATTGATCTAAAATGTCTTTGAATAATAATTCATCTAACCATGTTTTTACTACCACTGTCAAAGGTAAAGCCAACAATAAACCTAAGATGCCAAATATTTGAGCGAAGAAAATTTGAGCGATTAGGGTAATTGCCGGTAGTAAAGATACCTGTTTAGCCATGACAGTTGGTGTCAGCAAATAACTTTCGACATTTTGGATAATAAAATAGAGAATCAGAATAGCGACAATTTTCCAAGGCGCATCGATAACAGCAATAAGGATCGGAAAAATCACACTAGCAGTCGGTCCGATATTAGGGATAAAATTGAGCAATCCTGCTAGGATAGCATGAACGAGAACTAGATTAATTTGTAGAGCGAGAAGACCGAAACCACTTAATAATCCTACCATAGTTGAACTAATGGCAATTCCCAACAACCAATTACCTAAACCCGCTTCCGATAGGGTAAGAATTTCCTCAGCACGACGACGATAGAAATTAGGAAATAATTTTAAGAAAGCTTGTCGATAGGGTTGGGGGTTGGCTAACAGCATAATTGCTAACACCAGCACGAATAATAATTGCAAAATTGCCGTAACTGAGTTAGAAAAGAAAGTAAAAAAGTTACTAAAAACAAAGGTTCCTAAAGGTTGTAACTGCTGGACTAAATCACTTAAATTAGGCAGCGATGGCAACCAATCAAATTGAAATTGCTGCCGCCATCTAATCGAGTTATTGCGGACTAAATCCCAAGCTTGCGGTAAAAGTTCAATTAATTTTTGAAACTGTTCGATAAAGGGGGGAACGATAATTACAAAAAATAAAATCACAATTGCTAGACTCGTCAGCAGGGTAATTAAAATAGCCAAACCCCTTTTAATCCCCAATCTCTGCAATCCTTTCACACATCTATTTAAGGCTACGGTAAACACGATCGCCATAAAAATCAATAATAACAGCTGTCGAATCTGCCACAATACATACAGAGCCATTATTAAACAGATAAACCCCAACCACTGACCAAATTTCACAACCTTGATTTATCCTATCGGGACAAGTTTTATCATACAGCAGTCGGTCGGCGGTCGGCAGGTTTTAGGTGTTGGGGTTTTGGGGTTTTAGTTCAATTTCCCCACTTCCCCACTTCCCCCCGCAACGCGCACGAAGTGGTCTCCCCACTCCATAATTCATAATTTATAATTCATAATTCCCACCTCCCCACCTCCCCCCGCAACGCGCACGAAGTGCTCTCCCCACTCCATAATTCATAATTTATAATTCATAATTCCCACCTCCCCACCTCCCCCCGCAACGCGCACGAAGTGGTCTCCCCACTCCATAATTTATAATTCATAATTCCCACCTCCCTACTTCCCCATCTCCCCACAGCAAAAATTAAGTTTTGTATCAAAAATTTGCTAATTTTGCTGTTATGTGCTATACAGTTACACCACAAAACAGGATAGAAAAACGAGATTTTCTTAATTACCAGACATTTTCTCAAATTTTATGGCAACTCTCCCAGAGTCAAATTATCCTAAAAGAAATCCTCTCCTAGAAAATCCGACAAGACTCAGAGAAATTGTGGCCATTAGTGCTTTTATCCTTGTATTAGGACTTCGATGATGAAAGAATTGGAGCGATACTATAAAGTTTTAGGGTTAGATCATGGGGCATCTCTCGACGAGATCAATCAAGCCTACAAAGATTTGGTGTTTATTTGGCATCCTGATCGCATTCCCAAGGATAATCAGCGTCTTTTGGAAAAAGCCACCGCTAAACTGCAAGAAATTAACCAAGCTAGGGAACAATTGCGGCAAATTCATCAAAATTCTCCTAAACGCTCCAATTCCGCCCCTAAAACTGAAAAACAGCCCGCCCACGCCTATAAAACTGCTTCTCCCTATCAGCCTCACCCTAGCCAACCCGGCCAAAATTCCCAAACCCACAGTCAACAAACCCACAGTCAACAAACCCATAGTCAACACAGCCACTCCCAGAATAACCATCAGGTTCACAATCAGGGCGCCTGGCGCCCTCACTATCGGGATTTAAACGGAGCCGATTTACAGGGAGCTAACCTGAAAGAAAAAGATCTCTCTAGTCGCAGTCTCATCGGGGCAGATTTAAGCCATGCCGACTTAAGCGATAGCTTCCTGCACAAAGTTAACCTAGAAAAAGCTAATCTGTACAAAGCTAATCTTTTTCGCGCCAATCTCCTCGAAGCTAACCTTAAAGGCGCAAATTTACAGGAAGCCAATCTCATCGGGGCGGATTTAAGCGGGGCGGATTTAAGTGGGGCGGATTTACGCGGGGCAAAAATTGGCTTTGGTAAGCGTATTATGGTGAAATTAACCCGGGCAATTTTAACAGGAACAATTCTCCCCGATGGCTCGATTCATCAATGAATAACCTCTTGCTAATTTTGATTTTTCTTTAATAGGAACTATCACCCGATGGGCATTTATTACACAATCGCTGCTGTTTTTCTAGGGATGCAATTAGCTGCAGGAGAAAATTTATCGGCGGCAAATCCTGATTTTCTCCGGCTGCAAAAAACTTTAGAAAAATACAATTTTATCGTCAAAATTGCCCCGCCACCAGTGCGAGGAGCCTATGGTTTATTTGATAGTAAAACTAGAATTATTTGGATTCATCCTCTGGTTTTTGACTTAGGTATTGCCCGACCAACATTAATTCATGAAGCTGTCCATGCCGCTCAACTTTGTCATGGAGGCAAAACAGTTAAAGCTCTTAATTTAGGCATAGAACCCCCAGCAATGACCAGAAGATTTTTTATGAATTATGAGGGTTTTAGCAGACAAATTGAAGCCGAAGCCTATACTGTTCAAGTTCAGCCCGATGGTCTAGATTTAGTGATTTCTTTACTGCAAAAATATTGTGCTTAGAAAACCTGTCGATAAATCTACCAATCCCGTTCTAATTCTTCGGCCACACGACGATAATCGGCGCTGGCTTCTTGGGCATTTTTACCGCGCCAATTGGTAATAGCAACCCCGTCTAAAACGGCCTTTTCGTGGGCCTTATAATTTCTGACAAAAGCATGACAGGCAGGAATACCTAATTCTAATAAAGTATTTTGTGCTTCTAAAGTTTCCTTAAGACTACGAGAATCCACTTTTGTTAACAAAACCCGATAGGCAATTCCTAGGGGTTTAACTGCTGTGCGTACCGTGTCAATTAAAGCCATTAAATCCATCGGTGCGGGAGGAGTCGGTAAAATTAAATAATCTGATTCTGCTATTACTGCCGTAAGTAATTCGGAACGCAAAGCTGGTGGTGTGTCAATCACGATCAGATCGTACTCGATAATTTGACGCAATTCTCCTAATTTCTCTGTATTAATTTGCTTGGCTAAATCAAATACCATACCCGCTTGATTTCTTTCTACCCACCAAGTGGAGGAACCCTGCGGATCCGCATCCACAAGCAAAACACGCTGATTCTGCCCCCAAATTGCCGCTAAATTAACCGCAGTGGTGGTTTTACCCACACCACCTTTACCGTTGACAACAGCGAGAATTTTTGGGCTATTAGACTTTAATTGCGAGGTTGTTGGGGAATTTGGCATTTTCAGTTATCAGTTATTTTAGCTCTCAGGAGACAGGAGACAGGAGACAGGAGACAGTATTCGGGAGAGTGTTTTTATTTATTCTCCCCCCTCCCCAATTCATAATTCATAATTCATAATTTCTACTGATTACTGATCACTGAATATAACTAACCAGAAAGTTTTTGATCTAAGATTTGGCTAGTTAATTTAGGATCGGCTTTACCGCCGCTTTTTTTCATGACTTGACCGACAAAAAATCCCTTAAGATTGGTTTTACCCGCCCGGAATTTTTCTAACTCGCTTGGATGGGCGGCGATAATTTCCTCGATCAGTTTTTCGATGGCAGAAGTGTCAGAAATTTGTATTAATCCTTTCTTTTCCACCAGTGTTTTTGGTGAACCGCCCTGGGTGAGAAGTTCTGGTAAAATTTCCTTAGCAATTTTGCCACTAATTGTTCCCGTTTCAATCAGTTTAACTAATTCGGCTAAGTCTGACGCTTGCAGGGCGATTTCTGTGATCGTCAGCTTATTATTATTCAAATAAGCGGCGATATCTTGACTGATCCAGTTAGCGACTAATTTCGCATTTGCTCCCGCAATTACAGCAGTTTCAAAATATTCGGCCACGGTGCGATCATCGGTTAAAACCCTGGCATCGTAGGCGGAAAGACCAAATTCTTCTTCATAACGACGACGTTTACGAGCGGGTAATTCCGGTAATTCTTCCGCCCAAGCTTTTAACTGTTCGGGGGAGACTTCTAGGGGGGGTAAATCCGGTTCGGGAAAATAGCGATAATCGCTAGAACCTTCTTTTTTCCGCATACTAATCGTCCGTTGACTAGCTTCTTCCCAAAGACGGGTTTCCTGTACGATCGCTCCGCCATTTTCGATCGCTTCAATTTGTCGATCGATCTCGTATTCTATGGCTTTTTGGATAGCACTAAAGGAGTTCATATTTTTAATTTCTACCTTAGTCCCGAACTTTTTAGTGCCTTTTTTACGAACGGAAATATTGACATCGCAGCGCAGGGAACCTTCCTGCATATTGCCGTCACTGATGCCGAGATAACGCACTAAACGCCGTAATTCTTGGGCATATTCCGCCGCTTCGGCCCCAGTGCGTAAATCCGGTTCCGAGACAATTTCTAATAATGGTACACCTGTACGGTTAAAATCCACCAGGGAATGGGTGGAACCGGAGAGACGTTCGCTGCCAGCATGAACCAGTTTTCCCGCGTCTTCTTCCATGTGCAGACGGGTAATACCGATAATTTTGCGGCTAACTTCCTTAGTTTTTTTATCGACGATCTCGATTTCTAGTTGACCCTGTTCGACAATAGGGAGATCATACTGGGAAATTTGATAATTTTTCGGCAGGTCGGGATAAAAATACTGTTTGCGATCGAATTTGCTATGAGGTGTGATTTTACCATCGATAGCTAATCCCAGTTTAACGGCACTGGCCAGGACTTCTTGGTTAAGGACGGGTAATACCCCCGGATAACCCAAACAGATGGGACAGACGTTAGTATTGGGGGGACTATCGAAGTTGGTGGGACAGGGACAAAATATCTTGCTTTTGGTGTTGAGTTGACAGTGGGTTTCTAAACCGATAATTGCTTCGTATTCAGTGGCAGACATATTTTCTCGCTCTCGCCGACACAGGAATGATCTGTTTAATCATTATAGTCGCGATTCTGGAGCATTCCCTCCCTTCATAAAACTTAATAATGTAGTTACTAATCACTTTAGTCACCTTTAATATAGCTCAAAAAAGATAATTTATTCAACCAATGTCCGCCATTATTTTAAATTTGATCAAAGGCATAAGATTAAAGAAGCTTATCGATAATTTTTCACCGATAAACCTAGCCTTTCTAGTATCGACCACCGACCAGCGAACCACGAAAACCAAAACTTCCCACCTCACCATGAAGATAACCGCCATAAATCGCAGCAAAAATTAACTTCTAGAGACAGGATATTTGCTTAGTATAGAAATAGAGAGATTATACCTGAGAACTGACCCCATAACCGCCCAAAAGCAATATAAGCGGCGAAAGTGATCATTTTCTAGGCAAGTATTGCCTTAGTAATTGACGATTTTTACTTTTTACTTGATTTTATGTCTTTAACTCTCTCAGAACAACTCAAACGAGAACAATTATCCTACCCTCAAACTCTCCTCCATCATCTGCAAAAGTTACGGCATTTTGTGACAGTAGAAGGAGAGGAGAAATTGCAGCAGTGGAAAAACCTGATTGAAAAGGATAATTTTCAACCTAGCACCCGTAATTTAGCCTATTATCTCGCCCTGAGACAAGAAGATATCCGGGATTTGCAATTAGCTTTAATGCCCTGGGGATTATCTTCCCTAGGCCGGATTGAATCGAAAGTTTTACCGACCCTCGATGCCGTAATTGCCACTTTAGGGGCGGTTTGTCATCAAGAAGCCTCATTATTACCCAAACATCCCCCTTTAGAGGCATTTTTCCAGGGAGATCAACTTTTAGCCTCCCATAGCGCCGAAGTTTTCGGTCTGCCTTCCCCCCAGCGTCGGGTGCGAATTATGGTGACAATGCCGACGGAGGCGGCAACCGACCCCGATTTTATCGCTCAATTACTGCGTTGCGGGATGGACTGTATTCGCATTAATTGCGCCCATGATGGACCCAAAGAGTGGCAGGGAATGATCGAAAATCTGCGCGAGGCGGTCAAAAATCCCGAAAATTTAGTCAATGGACATACCTGTAAAGTTTATATGGACTTAGCTGGCCCAAAAATCCGTTTAGAACAGATTTTAGCCCCCCAGTCCCAAACCAGACTATATCAAGGGGATTTTCTCCTCTTAACCACCCAACCGCCCCATACTGCCCATCCTCAGTATTTTCAGGCTAATTGTTCCCAACCGGAAATTATTCCCCAAATTCCCGTCGGGGCGAAAGTTTGGATTGATGATGGTCATATCGGGGCTGAAGTTATTGCCATAATGCCAGAAGGTCTCTTACTAAAAATTACCCACGCCAGGGAGAAAGGGGAAAAACTCAAAGCAGATAAAGGCCTAAATTTCCCCGATACGGTCTTAAATATCGATCCTTTGACCGCAAAAGACCGGCAAGATTTAGATTTTATTGCCGAAAATGCCGATATTATCGGTTACTCTTTTGTACAAAAAGCTAGCGATATCGAGACACTACAGCTAGAGTTACAAAGTCGTTTGGGGGATGCTTGGCGACAAAAAGCAATCGTGGCCAAAATAGAAACACCTTTAGCCGTGAAAAATCTTCCCGAATTAATCATCCATGCCGCCGGTAAACAACCTTTTGGGGTAATGATTGCCCGGGGTGATTTGGCCGTAGAAATTGGCTATCAAAGACTAGCAGAAATTCAAGAGGAAATTCTCTGGTTATGCGAAGCGGCCCATATTCCAGTAATTTGGGCTACCCAAGTCCTAGAAAATCTGGTCAAGAAAAGTATTCCCTCCCGGGCCGAGATTACCGATGCCGCTATGGCCGAAAGGTCCGAATGTGTCATGCTGAATAAGGGGGAATATATCCGCGAAGCGGTGACAATTCTCGATGATGTTTTACAAAGAATGCAGACCCACCAAGCTAAAAAAACGCCCCAATTACGCGCTCTTCATTCTTGGGTTTAAGCGGTTTCAGTTATCAGTTATCAGTTATCAGTTATCAGTTATCAGTTATCAGTTATCAGTTATCAGTTATCAGTTATCAGTTATCAGTTATCAGTTATCAGTTATCAGTTATCAGTTAT